>JAHYJF010000082.1 GCA_019428955.1 Burkholderiaceae bacterium | reverse complement strand
GGCTTGTCCTGGGAACTGCGTTCGGCGAGTCGCTCAATGCTCGAGAGTGTGCTCTCGGCTGCCCGGCGCAGCACGCGCAGCGTAACCGGTGCACCGGCGTTCAGAGCGCCCCCGGGAACCTCGTCGCCGGTGAGGCGCGGCACCGGCACCGATTCGCCGGTCAGCAGCGACAGATCGACGCTGGTGCGCCCGGCGGCGATAACCGCGTCGAGCGCGACGCGCTCGCCACTGCCGACTTCAATGAGGTCGCCGACCCCGACCCGGGCCGCCGGGACGGCTTCGGTGGCGCCGCCGGGCGCTTCGCCGGGCAGCAGTCGCCGTACCTGCTCCGGTGCCGCCGCGGCCATCGTATCGAGCGCGCGCGCGGCGCGGCGCCGGGCGATCCACTCGAGGTGGCGCGATCCGAGCAGCAGGAAGACAAACATCGTCACCGAGTCGAAGTAGACCTCGCCCCGGCCGCTGAGCGTTGCCCAGACGCTCGCTGCGAAGGCCACCGCGACGCTGATGGCCACCGGCACGTCCATGCCGGGGCGCAGCGCGCGCAGGTCTCGCAGCGCGCCGGCGAAAAACGGCTGGGCGCTGTAGAACACCACCGGCAGGGTCAGCAGCAGGCTGGCCCAGTGCAGCAGTGTCGCGTAGCCGGACTCGATCTCTCCGGGAGCGGCGGTGTAAGCCGGAAAAGCGTACATCATCACCTGCATCATTCCGAATCCGGCCACGAACAGCCGGCGCAACTGCGCTCGGCTGGTGCGCGCGATCGCCGCCTCGCGCAGGCGGACGTCGAACGGGGCGACCTGGTAGCCGATCTCGCGGCAGCGCTCCAATATCCGGGAAAGCGGCGTGCGTTCAGGATCCCAGCGCACCACCGCGCGCTCGGTGGCGAGGTTTACGTTGGCGCCAAGCACCCCGGGCACGCCGCCCAGGGCGCGTTCGATCAGCCAGACACAAGCGCCGCAGCGCATCCCGTCGATGGCCAGCGTGGCCTCAAGGCAGGGACTGCCGCTCGCGTCGGCACCGCGGGTGAAGCGCTCCTGGAGCTCGGGTTCATCGTAGATCGCCAGGCTGGCAAGTTCGGCGGGCAGCGCTGCGGCACCCTGCGCCGGCGCACTGCGGTGGCGGTAGTAGTCTTCCAGGCCAGCGACAACGATCGCTTCGGCCACCGCGGCGCAGCCGGCGCAGCACATCGGCCGGGCGAGCCCGTCGATGGCCGCACTCCAGCTGCCTGCGCGCGGCAGCGGATCGCCGCAGTGATAGCAGGATTCAGGAGTTGTTGTCGCGCTCACCTTGCTCGCCGCCTGGCAAGTCGTGGCCGCTCTGGTGCCCGGCGGCCGCGCCCGTCGTTCCATGGCCTGGCAGCGGCATCGAACTCAGACCGCTGCTGCGCACCACTCCCAACACGCCAAAGGCAAGGATCAGCACCCCGGCGGCGCGCCGCAGCCAGCCCGCACGCAGCCAGCGGATGGAACGCGACGCCGCCCAGCCGATGGCCAGCAGGTTGGGCAGTGTGCCGGCGCCAAAGGCGGCGGCCAGCAACGCCCCGTCGGCGGCACTGCCGCTGGCCAGCGCCGCGACCAGCATCGCGTAGACCATCCCGCAGGGAATCAATCCCCAAACCAGGCCGGCGCCCAAGGACTGCAAGGGGCGGCGTCCCCTGAGGACGAGCGCCGCCAGCGGTGTTAGCGGACGCCACAGCGGCCGGCCGACGCTTTCGAGTACGGCCAAAGGCCGCAGCACGCCGAGCAGATAGAGTCCCATTGCGATCAGCGCGCCGCCCGCGAGCGCGAGCGCGATTCTCTGGACCGGGGCGACGTGGCTGACGAACCAGGCCGCGGAGCCGACCGCACCGGCCAGGGAGCCAGCGGCGATGTAGCTCAGGATGCGGCCGAAGTTGTAGGTCAATAGCCGCGACCAGTCGGTTGCCTGTCCGCCGCCCGCGGCGTCAGCAGAGAGTGCAACGATCCTGATCTTACCGGCCGGCCTGGTTTGCTCGCCGGTTCGTCGGTCTGCCATGAGCGCCGCTCCCACTATCGGTCCGCACATGGCGGCGCAGTGTGCTCCGCCCAGCAGACCCAGTAGGAACACCGACAACAGGGATGCTTCCAGCATTGAACGTGACCTATCGCAAGGTTCCGGCCGGCGCGGCGGGTGGCGGGGGAACTTCGAGGCAGGATAGTCTAAACCGCTCGCTGATCGCAACGGCGGCGATCGCTGCCCGCAGCGCGCTATGCTATGCGCTTCCGATCCGTCCTGACTCAGCCGCCACCCATGACACCCCCAAGAACCCTCTGGCTTGACGATCGTTCCCGCGTCATGACGCTCGACCAGACCCGGCTGCCGTTCGAGCAGGTGAGCATCGAACTCGATTCCCTCGAGAGTTGCCGCCACGCGATCCGCGCGATGCAGGTTCGCGGGGCGCCGTTGATTGGCGCCGTCGGCGCCTACGGGCTCGCCTTTGGCCTGCGGCGCGACGCCAGCGATGACGCCTTGCGCCAGGACTTCGCCGAACTCCTCGCCAGCCGCCCGACCGCGGTCAACCTGCGCTGGGCGCTGCAGCGGGTCGCCGATCGGGTGCGGCCGCTGCCGCCCGGCGAGCGCTCGGCGGCCGCCTGGCACGAGGCCGGCGTCATTTGTGAGCAAGACGTGGCGTGCAATCGCGCGATCGGCTCCCATCTGGCGGCGCTGCTGCGCGAGCAGGCGCTGCGCCGCGGCGGCGATCCGACGCGCGCGCTCGACGTCCTGACCCACTGCAACGCCGGTCGCCTGGCGACGATCGCCTATGGCACCGCGCTCTCCCCGTTCTACCTGCTCGCCGAGATTGGCGTGCCGGTCCATGTCTGGGTCGACGAGACCCGCCCGCGCAACCAGGGCGCGAGCCTGACCGCCTGGGAGCTCGGCCAGGCTGGCGTGCCCCATACCGTGATCGCCGACAACGCCGGTGGGCTACTGATGATGCAGGGCCGGGTCGACGCGGTCATCGTCGGCTGCGACCGGGTCGCCGCCAACGGCGATGTCGCCAACAAGGTTGGCACCTATCTCAAGGCGTTGGCGGCCCATGCCCATGGCGTGCCGTTCTATGTCGCCTGCCCGAGCTCGACCATCGACCGCGACGCCAATGATGCTGCGGCAATCGAGATCGAAGCCCGCGACGGGCGCGAACTCTCGCACGTGAGTGGCCGCTTGCCTGATGGCACCACCGCGCAAGTGCAGGTGATTCCCGACGGTTCGGCGGCCTACAACCCGGCCTTCGACCTCACCCCGGCCGCGCTCGTCACCGCGCTGGTAACCGAGCGCGGCGTCATACCGGCTACCCGCGGCGCAATCGCCGCACTATTTGCGGAGCACTGACATGAGCGCAGCTGGCGTTGGCCCTGGCGCCCCGGCATCGTCCCTGAGCGCCCCGGAAACCGAACTCGCGGCCCGCACCGCCATCATCGCCACTTACCGGCGCGCCCAGGAGCTGGGCATCAACCAGGGCAGTGCCGGCAACGTGTCGTTGCGCTGGCACCGTGGCGGCCTGGCCGGGATGCTGGTGACGCCGGCCGGACTGGGCGCCGACGAGTTGGGTGCCGCGGATATCGTCTGGCTGGGGCTCGACGACCCGCAGCCCGAAGCGGGGGCGCGCGCACCGTCCTCGGAATGGCGGCTGCACCGTGACCTCTACCTGGCACGCCCGGAATTTGGCGCCATCGTTCATGCTCATTCATCCTTTGCCGCTTCACTCTCGTGCCTGCCCGAGGTGCAGCGCGAAGGCGTTCCCGCGTTTCATTACATGATCGCCGCGGCCGGAGGCAACGATATCCGCTGCGCCCGCTACGAAACCTTCGGCACCCAGGAGCTCTCAAGGGCACTGGGCGAGGCGATGGCGGGACGAGGCGCATGCCTGATGTCCAACCACGGGCAGACGGCGGCGGGTTCGACCCTGCGCGCGGCGCTCGCGCTCGCGCTCGAAGTTGAGACGCTGTGCCGGATGTACTGGCAGGCGAGCCAGCTGGGTGAGCCGCAGCTGCTCGACGACGAGGATATGGCGCGCGTGCGCGCTCAGTTCGCGGCGCGCGCGGCGAGTGCAGGGGTGTAGCGGTTCGGGGGCTTGGGGCGCGGCGTGCTGGCGTCGGGTTCGCTCGCCAGTGCTCGGAGTGGCGTGCTGTCGTCAGGCCTCATGCTCACGGCGGCGTGGCGCACCGCGCGCCCGATCGGCCCGATATTCGATCAGGCCCGCGCGCGCTCCAGCACGGGGCGCAGCGCCTGCCCGGTGTGGCTCGCGGCGCTTGTGCAGACCTCCTCCGGGTTGCCGCTGGCGACGATCAGGCCGCCCCCGGCGCCACCTTCCGGCCCCAGGTCGATGATCCAGTCGGCGGTCTTGATGACGTCGAGGTTGTGTTCGATCACGATCACCGTGTTGCCGTGTTCGCACAGCGTGTGGATGACCTCGAGGAACAACGCGACATCGTGGAAGTGCAGCCCGGTGGTGGGCTCGTCAAGGATGTAGAGCGTGCGCCCGGTGTCGCGCTTGGACAGTTCCAGCGAGAGCTTCACGCGCTGCGCCTCGCCGCCCGAGAGCGTGGTGGCACTCTGGCCCAGGCGCACGTAGCCCAGCCCGACGTCGAGCAGCGTGCGCAGCTTGCGCGTCACCAGCGGAACGTTGGCGAACACCGCGTGGGCCTGCTCCACGGTCAGCGCCAGCACTTCGGCGATGTTGTAGCCCTTGAACACCACCTCGAGCGTTTCACGGTTGAAGCGGCTGCCGTGACAGACGTCGCAAGGGACGTAGACGTCGGGCAGAAAATGCATCTCGACCTTGATCAGGCCCTCGCCCTCGCAGGTCTCGCAGCGTCCGCCCTTGACGTTGAAGGAGAAGCGCCCCGCGTTGTAGCCGCGTTCGCGCGCTCCCGGGGTCTGGGCAAAGAGTTCACGGATGGGCGTGAACACGCCAGTGTAGGTGGCGGGGTTCGAGCGCGGCGTTCGTCCGATCGGACCCTGGTCGACGCCGATCACCTTGTCGAAGTGCTCCAGTCCTTCGATGCCGTTGTGCAGCGCCGGTTCTTCCTTGGAGCCGTAGAGGTGGTGCGCCGCGGCCGCGTGCAGCGTGTCGTTGACCAGCGTCGATTTGCCCGATCCCGACACCCCGGTGACGCAGATCATCAGGCCGACCGGGAAAGCAGCGTCGATCCCGCGCAGGTTGTTGCCGCTGGCGCCGTTGATCCTGAGCCAGGCATCTCCGGGTTGGCGGCGCCGGGTCGGCACCGCTATCGACAGGTCGCCACTGAGATAGCGGCCGGTGAGCGATGCCGGGTTGGCCTCGATCTGCGCCGGCGTGCCGTGGGCGACGACTTCGCCGCCGTGCTCGCCCGCGCCCGGACCCATGTCGATCACCTCGTCGGCGGCCCGAATCGCTTCCTCGTCATGCTCGACCACCAGCACCGAGTTGCCGAGGTCGCGCAGGTGCTGCAGGGTTTCGATCAGGCGCGCGTTGTCGCGCTGGTGCAGGCCGATCGACGGCTCGTCGAGAACGTACATCACCCCGGTCAGTCCGGAGCCGATCTGCGAGGCCAGCCGAATGCGCTGCGACTCCCCGCCCGAGAGCGTCTCGGCGGCCCGGTCAAGCGACAGGTAGTCGAGTCCGACGTTGTTGAGGAAGCGCAGCCGGTTGCAGATTTCCTGGCTGATGCGCTCTCCCACCGCCTGCCTGGTCCCTTCGAGCGTGAGCGTTTCGAACCAGGCCAGTGCTTCGCGCAGGTTCCAGCCTGAGACCTCCCAGATCGGCCGGTCGGCGCCGCGCGGCCCGACCCGCACGAAGCGGGCGTCGATCCGCAGCCGCGTCCCGTCGCACGCGGGGCAGGCGCGGGTGTTCTGGAATCGGGACAGTTCCTCGCGCACGTTGGCCGAGTCGGTCTCGCGGTAGCGCCGCTCGAGGTTGGGCAGTACGCCCTCGAAAGTGTGTTCGCGCACCACCGAGCCGTCACGGGCATCGGGGTACGAGAACGGCACCTGCTGCGACCCCGACCCGTAGAGGATCAGGTTGTGGATCTCTTCCGGCAGGTTTTCGAACGGCGCTTCCAGGTCGAAACGGTAGAACTCGGCGAGGTTGCGCAGCATCTGGTGATAGAAGGCGTTGCGCCGGTCCCATCCCTTGATCGCACCCGATGGCAGGCTCAGGTTGGGAAACTGCACTACCCGGCGCGGGTCGAAGAACTGCACGATGCCCAACCCGCCGCATTGCGGGCAGGCGCCGATCGGGTTGTTGAACGAGAACAGCCGCGGCTCGAGTTCGGGCAAGGCGTGGCTGCATACCGGGCAGGCAAAACGACTCGAAAACACCTGCTCCTCGCTCTCGTCCATGGGCGCCACGATGACCCGGCCCTCGGCCAGCCGCAGCGCGGTTTCCAGGGACTCGGCCAGGCGCTGGCGAATCTTCGGCGCGACCTTGATCCGGTCGACCACCACGTCGATAGTGTGTTTCTGGTTGCGTGGCAGCTCCGGGGTGGGCTCGCTCAGTTCGACGATGCGCGGGGCCAGCGCACCGGCCTCGCCGCTGATTCGTACCCGCACGAAACCCTGGGCCCGGAGCTCGTCGAACAGTTCCGCGTGCTCGCCGCGGCGGCCAGCCACCATCGGCGCCAGGATCATCAACCGGGTGCCGGGAGGCATCGCCAGCACGTTGTCGACCATTTGCGAGATTGTTTGCGCCTCGAGAGCGTTCTTGGGATGTTCCGGGCAATAGGGGGTGCCCGCCCGGGCGTAGAGCAGGCGCAGGTAGTCGTGAATCTCGGTGACCGTGCCGACCGTCGAGCGGGGATTGTGGCTCGAGGCCTTCTGTTCGATCGCGATCGCCGGCGACAAGCCCTCGATCAGGTCGACGTCGGGCTTTTCCATCAGTTGCAGGAATTGGCGCGCGTAGGTCGATAGCGACTCGACATAGCGCCGCTGGCCCTCGGCGTAGAGCGTGTCGAAAGCGAGTGATGACTTGCCAGAACCGGAAATGCCGGTGATTACCACCAGCCGGTTACGACCGATTTCGAGACTGATGTTGCGCAGGTTGTGGGTACGCGCGCCGCGGATGCGAATTGATTCCATTGCGCCCTTGGTCCTTCTCGGCGCCCCGGTTCGGGAGCTCGGTCGACAGCTGGCTCACTGCGGCCGGGGAGATTCAAGCCGCGCGAGGGCAATCGATTACTATACCTGCCAGCCATTACCAGTGCACTTCCCTACCCAGCAGGATCAGCCAATGTCCGCCCCAGACCAGTCGATGACCAGACTCGAGCTGCGCTCCAGCATTTCGCTGTCATCGATTTTCGCCCTGCGCATGCTCGGGCTGTTCCTGATCCTGCCGGTGTTCGCCGAGCACGCCCGTCACCTCCCGGGTGGCACCAGCGCGCTGATGATCGGACTGGTCCTGGGCATCTACGGACTGACCCAGGGGATTCTGCAGATTCCCGCCGGCATGGCTTCGGACCGTTTCGGGCGCAAGCCGGTGATCGTGGTCGGACTGGTGATCTTCGCGCTCGGCAGTTTCGTCGCGGCCAGTGCCAGCGATATCTGGGTGACCCTGATCGGCCGCGCGCTCCAGGGTGCTGGCGCCATCTCGGCTGCGGTTACGGCGCTGGTGGCCGACAGCACCCGCGAGTCGCAGCGCACCAAATCGATGGCGATGATCGGCGGCTCGATCGCGCTGATGTTCGCCCTCTCGCTGGTCGCCGCCCCGGTCCTCTACGGCCTCATAGGCATGGGTGGCCTGTTTGCCGCGACCGGAATTCTCGCGCTGGTGGCGATCTGGGTGACGCTGCGCATCGTTCCCGACGCCCCGCAGCCGCTCGCGCACTCGCCCGGAGCCGGGGCTTTGCGCTCGGTGATGCGCAACTCCGACATTCTGCGGCTCAACGCCGGCATCTTCTCCCTGCATATGGTGCAGATGGCGATGTTCATAGCAGTGCCGCGTGCCCTCGTGGAGCGCAGCGGCTTGCCCCTGCCCGAGCACTGGAAGGTCTACCTGCCGGTGGTGGTGGTGTCGCTCGCCCTGATGGGCGGGGCGCTACGCCGCGAGCGCAGCGGCGGACCGCGGGCGCTTTTCCTCGCCGCCATCGCCCTGGTACTGGCGGTCCAGCTGGCCTTCGCCACCTATCCCGGCGGCCTAGTCCTTACTGCGGTCTTGCTGACGATGTTCTTTACGGGGTTCAATATCCTCGAAGCGAGCTTGCCGTCACTGATCTCCAAGCTGGCACCGGGCAACGCCAAGGGGGCGGCGATGGGCGTTTACAACACCACCCAGTCGCTGGGGCTGTTTGCCGGGGGCGCGCTGGGTGGTTGGGCGATGTCGCGCTGCGGCGAATCGGCAGTATGGGCGGTTAACTCGCTGGCGCTGATCTGCTGGCTGGTGTTGGCCGCGGGCCAGCGGCGCTGGCGGGGCATCGAACAGGACTCGCCTGCCGCTCCCGGCCGGTAGGGCCGGGAACGGTAGGGGTCAACAATCGCATAGTAAGGAGGCACTTTTATGGCATCGGTAAACAAGGTCATTGTGGTCGGCAATCTTGGCCGCGACCCGGAAACCCGCTTCATGCCCAGCGGCGGAGCAGTCTGCAACGTCTCAGTGGCCACTTCGCGCAACTGGAAGGACAAGGCGAGCGGGGAGCGCAAGGAAGAAACCGAATGGCACCGGGTGGTGTTCTTCGATCGCCTCGCCGAAATCGCCGGGGAGTACCTCAAGAAGGGCAGCTCGGTCTACATCGAGGGGCGCCTGCAGACCCGCAAGTACACCGACAAGGACGGCGTGGAAAAGTACTCGACCGAGATCATCGCGCAGGAAATGCAGATGCTCGGCAGCCGCGGCGGCGACGACGCTGACCGGGGTTCGAGCCAGGAGCGCAGATCCGGTGGCTCGGGGCGCAGCCAGTCATCAGGCTCAGCGGCGCCCAAACGTGCCTCGACCGAGTTCGACAAGCTCGACGACGACATCCCCTTCTAGCGGCGCGCCGCGGCGTTTGTCGACGTCCCGGCAGCCAGCGGTTGGTCGCGCCCAGAGCGCGCCGGCAATTCGAAGGCCCGGATGGGCAGCCACCCCGAAAAGTCTGCTCAACCGGGCCATTTTCGCTTACAATTCAAGGTTTTCCATCACTTTTGCATGGGCTTTACGGAACGAATCATGCCGATCTATGTCTACCGCTGCGATGATTGCGGCCGCGATCACGAGGCTCTGCAAAAATTGTCCGATCCGGTGTTGCGCCTCTGCCCGCATTGCGGCCATGAGGCGCTTGCCAAGCAGGTCAGTGCCGCCGCCTTTCAGTTGAAGGGCAACGGCTGGTACGCGACCGATTTCCGCGGCTCGGGCAAGCCCGCCGAGGCATGCAAACCCGCCGAGGTAGGCGCCGCGGCGGCGCAGTGCGCAAGCTGTCCGGCCGCCGCCGCCAGTTCGGACTGATCGCTTGGACGAGAGCCGCGTCGACGCGGAGGCCAGCATGAACAGGGAACGACCGAAGTTGCGCTCCTATTTCGTCACCGGGTTGTTGATCTGGGTGCCGTTGGCGATCACCTTCTGGGTGCTCAGCCTGATCGTCGGGATGATGGACCAAAGCCTCGCCTGGCTCCCCAACCGCTGGCAGTCGGAAGCACTGCTGGGGGTGCGAATCCCCGGCCTGGGGGTCTTGCTGACGGTGGCCGTGCTCTTCGTCACGGGCTTTCTCGCGACCAATTTCGTCGGCGCCCGGCTGGTGATCGCCTGGGAAGCGCTGCTGCAACGCATCCCGATCGTGCGCACCATCTACTCGAGCGTCAAGCAGGTCAGCGACACGCTGTTCTCGTCGAGCGGCCAGGCGTTTCGCAAGGCCGTGCTGGTCCAGTATCCGCGCACCGGTTCGTGGACCATCGCGTTCCAGACCGGCACCCCGGTAGCCGAGGTGCTGTCCAAAGTGTCGCCGAACATGATTTCGGTCTATGTGCCGACGACCCCCAACCCGACCTCGGGTTTCTTCCTGATGATGCCGCGCACCGATGTGATCGAATTGTCGATGAGCGTCGATGAGGCGCTGAAGTACGTCATCTCGATGGGCGTGGTCGGGCCCGGCGCGGCGTCGGCCGCCGCCGAGGCGGCAAGGGTTCAAATCGAGGACTGATCGCAGGCCAGCGCCGGGCGTCGGCCCGCGGCGCAGGCGCTGCTCCAACGGAGAAATGACCATCATGCGCACTTGTTACACCGGGCTGCTGTCGGCCGAGCACCTTGATCAGAGCGTCACCCTGTTCGGCTGGGTGCAACGCCGGCGCGACCACGGCGGAGTGATCTTCATTGACCTGCGCGATCGCGAGGGTCTCGCGCAGATCGTCTGTGATCCCGACCGTGAACAGACCTTCGCTGTTGCCGAGAGGATCCGCAACGAGTTCTGCCTGATGGTGCGCGGCCGGGTGCGCCGGCGTCCGGCTGGCACCGAGAACCCCAACCTCAGGAGCGGTGAGGTCGAGGTGCTGTGCGAGGAGCTCGAGATCCTCAACCCTTCGGTAACGCCGCCGTTCCAGCTCGATGACGACAACCTCTCGGAAACCACCAGGCTGACCCATCGGGTGCTGGACCTGCGCCGAGCGCAGATGCAACGCAACCTGATGCTGCGCTATCGGGTGACGATGGCAGTGCGGCGTTACCTGGACGCGCTGGGTTTTGTGGACATCGAAACCCCGATGCTCACCAAGTCGACCCCCGAGGGCGCGCGCGACTACCTGGTGCCGTCGCGGGTCAACGCCGGACAGTTCTTCGCGCTGCCGCAGTCGCCGCAGCTCTTCAAACAGTTGCTGATGGTCGCCGGGTTCGATCGCTACTACCAGATCACCAAGTGCTTCCGCGACGAGGACCTGCGCTCCGATCGCCAGCCCGAGTTCACCCAGATCGACTGCGAAACCTCGTTCCTGGGCGAAACCGAGATCCGCGCGATCTTCGAGGACATGATTCGCAGTGTATTCGCCACCGTACAGCAGGTCGAGCTGCCGGCCCAGTTCCCGTCAATGACATACGCCGAGGCGATGCACCGCTTTGGCTCCGACAAGCCCGACCTGCGCGTCAAGCTCGAGTTCACAGAATTGACCGACGCGCTGCGCGATGTCGATTTCAAGGTCTTCGCGGCCGCGGCCAACCTGGCCGACGGTCGGGTGGTGGGATTGCGGATTCCCGGCGGCGCGCAGATGACGCGCAGCGAGATCGACGGCTACGGCGAGTTCGTCGCGATCTACGGCGCGCGCGGGCTGGCCTACATCAAGGTCAACGAAGTGGCCAAGGGCCGCGAAGGCTTGCAGTCGCCGATCGTCAAGAATCTCCACGACGCGGCGCTCGCGGCAATCATCGGGCGCACCGGGGCAGTTGACGGTGACTTGATATTC
The DNA here is from genome assembly GCA_019428955.1 of Burkholderiaceae bacterium. Classification (GTDB taxonomy): domain Bacteria; phylum Pseudomonadota; class Gammaproteobacteria; order Burkholderiales; family Burkholderiaceae_E; genus JAGXFR01. The sequence continues at coordinate 1,268 of JAHYJF010000082.1, read as the reverse complement.
TTCGGCGCCGACCGCGCCAAGGTGGTCAACGATGCCATCGGCGCACTGCGCGGCCGGATCGGGACTTCCGAGTTCGGGCGCGCCCACGGGTTGTTCGAGGCGGGCTGGAAGCCGCTCTGGGTGACCGACTTCCCGATGTTCGAGTTCTCCGAGGAAGACCAGCGCTGGGTGGCCTGCCACCATCCGTTCACCGCGCCCAAGGAAGGCCACGAGAATCTCCTCGCGACCGATCCCGGCAAGTGTCTCGCCAAGGCCTACGACATGGTTCTCAACGGCTGGGAAATCGGCGGCGGCTCGGTTCGTATCCATCGCGAGGAAGTGCAGAGCAAGGTCTTTCGGGCGCTCGCGATCAGCGCCGAGGATGCCCGCGTCAAATTCGGCTTCCTGCTCGATGCCCTGCAGTATGGCGCGCCGCCGCACGGCGGGATTGCCTTCGGTCTCGATCGGATCGTTACCATGATGGCGGGAGCGGATTCGATCCGCGACGTGATCGCGTTCCCGAAGACGCAACGCGCGCAATGCCTGCTGACCCATGCACCTTCGGCGGTCGACGAGAACCAGTTGCGCGAGCTGCACATCAGGTTGCGCAACCCGGAGGCGCGCATCGAGTGACGCAGGGCGAGCCCCGGTGTCATGAGCCGGGTGCGGGAGTTTGAGTGATGGCTGACAGCACGCTTGGGCAGGGACCCCGGTACAAGATTCCGGAGTCGGTGCTGGTGGTCATCCATACCGTCGACCTGCAGGTGCTGCTGCTTGAGCGCGCCGATCACCCGGGCTTCTGGCAGTCGGTGACCGGCAGCCTTGAGAGCGCCGACGAACCGCTGGTCCAGACCTGTCAGCGCGAAGTGCTCGAGGAAACCGGCATTGCCCCCGCCCACGGGCAGCTGACCGATTGGCATCTCGAAAACCACTTCGAGATCTATCCCCATTGGCGGGCCCGTTACGGGCCGGGCGTGACGCGCAACGTCGAGCATGTCTTCGCTCTCATGCTGCCCGCGCCGGTAGTCGTAAGGATGGCGGAGCGCGAGCATCAGCGCACCCAATGGCTGCCCTGGTGCGACGCCGCCGAGCGCTGCTTTTCCTGGAGCAACGTCGAGGCGATCCGGCAATTGCCCGCGCGCGTGCTCGAGCAGCCGGCAAGCCCTGGCGAGTCGGCCGCGAGATCGCCATGAAAGCGCCCAACACCTTGCGGGTCGCAACCTACAACATCCACAAGGGAGTGTTGCGCGACTTCCTCGGCCTGCGCGGGGTTTCGCGGATCCACGACT
>JAHYJF010000478.1 GCA_019428955.1 Burkholderiaceae bacterium | reverse complement strand
AACGTCTTCGGGTTGTGGGAGGAGGATTGGAACGCGGCTTAGCCGCGCTGAACCTTCGGAGGTCCAAGCGCAGGTCTGTCGCCACTGAGGCCCTGGCGATGGGGCTGCAAGTGCCCGGCTAGTAGAGACGGCCCGGCGTGTCAAGTCCAGAAAAGTCGCCCCCCTGAAAGTCCAGCTATGTCGTGCCGCTGACTTGCATTTGCCCGGGAATGCGGTGAAGTAGACGCAGACACCTTTGGCAAGGGAGGGTGATGATGAGGGGAAGAAAGTCGAGCTACGCCGAGCGTTTGGAGATGGCGCAACGCGCCCTGACGACCGCGACCGATGCTGAGGTCGGTGAGGAACTGGGCTGGTCGCAGTGGACGGTGCGTAAGTGGCGCCGGGCCTTTGTCGCCAACGGCACCGCCGCGCTGGTCTCCCAGATGGGCGCGCCGCAGGTCGGCAGCTTGGGACGGTTCCCGGCGGTCGTCCGCACGACCATCGATCGCATGCGGCGCCAGAACCCGGGCTGGGGACCGAAGACCATCTTGAGCGAGCTGCACAAGGATCCCCTGTGTGCTGACCTGCGGTTGCCGAGTCGCGCGAGTATCGCGGCGTACATCAAAGCCTACCATACGCCGCGACGCCATCAGCGGCATACAGAGCTGGCCCAACCGCGACCGGTGCGCAGCACCCAGCCCCACGAAGAATGGGAGCTGGATGCCCAAGGCGCACTGCGCCTGCCGGGGTTGGGGAGCGTCTGTGTGATCAACATCGTGGATACCTTGAGCCGGGTCATCGCCGTCAGTCTCGCCGTAGGCCCCACCCGCGCGCCACAGACCGCGGACTATCAACTGGCATGCCGCTTGGCGTTCACGGAATTCGGGCTGCCGCAGCGCATCACGCTCGACCATGATACCTGTTTCATCGAGAGTACGGCGCCTTCTCCTTTCCCGCGCCGCTTCCACCTCTGGTTGGTAGCCCTGGGTATCGCGGCCCGCTTCATCGAGCGCCCGCCACCGCAAGAGCATTCCCAGATCGAACGGACGCATCTGACGATGATGCAACAGGCGTTGCTGGGCGACCTGCCCCCCACGTGGAACGCCCTGAACCGGCATCTTGACGCGCGGCGTATCTTCTATAATGAGGACTATCCCTCGGCCGCGTTGGGCAATCGCGCGCCCCTCCAAGCTTATCCGCAAGCCCGGCATAGCGGACGCTTCTATGCGCCACATCGCGAAGCCGACTTGCTGGATCTGCAGCGGGTCGCGAACTACCTGGTGCCGCACACCTGGTACCGCCCTGTCTCCGGCTCGGGTCAGGTCTGGATCCACGACGCGCGCTACAACGTGGGGCGACAGTGGACCAACCACACGCTCACGATCCGTTTTGACGCGGAGACATGGACTTTCTGCTTCTATGCCGAGGACAGCGCTCTGGTGGCTCAGCTTCCCGCGCAGAATCTGACGACCGCCTATCTGATGGGCGATGTGGCTGACTGGGCTGATCTGCCGGCTTATCAATTGCACCTCCCGCTCTCCGCGGCTACCACTCGAGAAGCCCTTATCTTTACCGCGGTTAGCGGCACGACATAACTCAACTATCGGGGGTACGACTAAACTGGACTCGACACGGCGGCACGTCTCTACAACGACATAACAAGCCGTGGCGGCGGTGCCTTCTCAGCCGCGATCGGTGTGGTGCGATGGCCCTGCTGCGCCGGCTTGAGCTCTGCCCGAGCCCGGCTAGAATAGAGCGATCAGCCACCGACCGCAGAGGAGGAGGGATGCATGGATAACCGAGAGCTGTTCA
>JAHYJF010000477.1 GCA_019428955.1 Burkholderiaceae bacterium | reverse complement strand
CGCCATCGTGGCCGGTCGAATGGGGCGGCACGGGCTGGAGCGTGGTTGAGCGCTACATCTTCGAGGAGGAGATGGCGCTTGCCGGGGCCCCGCCGATCGTCGCCTTCGGCGTGACGATGTGCGCCTCGGTGCTGTTGCGCTTTGGCAGCGATGAGCAAAAGCGCAAGTTCCTGCCGCGCATCTACAACGGCGACGATTTCTGGGTCCAGGGCTATTCCGAGCCTGGTTCCGGTTCCGATCTGGCTTCGCTGAAGATGCGCGCACAGCGGGTCGGTGACCACTACATACTCAATGGCCAGAAGACCTGGACGACCCTGGGCCAGTACGGCGACTGGATCTTCTGCCTGGTGCGCACCGACAGCGGTGCGACGCGGAAACAGGAAGGCATCAGCTTCTTGCTGGTGGACATGACCACGCCCGGGATCACGGTGCGCCCGCTGATCCTGCTCGACGAGGCCCACGAGGTCAACGAGGTGTTCTTCGATAACGTCGAAGTGCCCATCGAAAACCTGGTGCATCGCGAGAACGAGGGCTGGACGGTCGCCAAGTACCTGCTTGGTCACGAACGGCTCAACACCGGTCGGATCGGCGGCTCCAAGCGTGAACTCGCCAAGCTCAAGGACATCGCGCGCGCCACGCTCAAGGATGGCCGCCCCTATCTCGAGGATCAGCGCTTCCGCGACCGCCTGTCGCTGGTCGAGATCGAATTGATGGCGCTCGAGATCACCAACATGCGCTTTCTCGATGAGATGCGCCGCAGCGGCAAGCCGCCGGGACCCGAGGTGTCGATGCTCAAGATCCGCGGCACCGAAATCCAGCAGGCGATCACCGAGCTGTTGATGCAGGTTGCCGGGCCACGGGCGCAGCCCTTCAAGGCGCTCGACTATGACGGCTTCGACGCCTTCACCGCGTCGATCGCACCGCGCTACTTCAATTTCCGCAAGACCTCGATCTACGCCGGATCCAACGAGATCCAGCGCAACATCATCGCCAAGATGAGCCTCGGGCTCTGAGCGACCGGGAGAGACAGCATGGATTTCCAGATTACACCGGAAGAATCGCAACTGGCCGACAGCATCGCCCGTCTGGTCGAGCGTAGCTACTCGTTCGAGGCGCGCCGTGAAATCATCGCCAGCGCCGCCGGCTACAGCGACAGCGTCTGGCAGACGATGGCCGAGATGGGACTGCTGGGCCTTCCGTTTGCCGAGGACGACGGGGGGTTCGCGGTCGGGGCGAGCGGCATGATGAGCGTGACGGAGGCTTTTGGTAAGGCGCTGCTCGTCGAACCTTATATTGCGACCGTGGCGCTGGCCGGACGGCTGGTGGCCAGGCTCGGCGATGACAGCCAGCGGGAACGGATCCTGCCGGGTGTCGTCGAGGGCAAGATCAAGCTCGCCTTCGCCCACACCGAAGCGGATTCGCGCTACAGCCTCGCGCTGGTGACTACCACTGCGATCAAGGATGGCAAAGGCTGGCGGCTGGACGGCGCCAAGGTGGCGGTAACCCACGCGCCCATGGCCGACTGGCTGGTCATCTCGGCCCGGACTTCAGGCAAGAGCGACGACGCCCAGGGAATAAGCCTGTTCCTGGTTCCTGCCAACGCGCCTGGACTGGCCTGCCAGAGCTATCGTGGAGTAGATGGTACGCGCGGCGCTGACCTGGCCATCTCCGCGCTCACGGTTGGCCCCGAAGCGCTGCTCGGCAAGGAGGGAAGTGCGCTTCCCGCGATCGAGGAAGCCGTCGACTTTGCGACATTGCTGCAGTGCAGCGAAGCGGTCGGCGCCATGGCCTC
>JAHYJF010000476.1 GCA_019428955.1 Burkholderiaceae bacterium | reverse complement strand
TGTCGACCCCGGCCTGCGGGCCACCGGCTTCGGCCTGATCGAGATCCGCGGCAATCACCCGGTCTATCTCGCCAGCGGCACGATCCGCACTGCCGACGGCGAGCTGGCGAGCAGGCTGGGCACGATTTTCACTGGGTTGCGCGAGCTGATCGAACGCTACCGGCCCACCGTTGCGGCGATCGAGAAGGTCTTCGTCAACGTCAACCCGGCTTCGACGCTGCTGCTGGGCCAGGCGCGCGGCGCGGCGATCACCGCGCTCACGAGCGCGGCGCTGCCGGTGCACGAGTACACCGCGCTGCAGCTCAAGCAGGCGGTCACCGGACACGGCCATGCCACCAAGGAGCAGGTCCAGCTGATGGTGCAGCGCCTGCTCTCCTTGCCGGGTCTGCCCACGAGCGACGCGGCCGATGCCCTGGCCTGCGCCATCTGTCACCTCCACGGCGGGGCCTTGCGCGCCGCGTTGACCGGCGCCGGGACCGGACTGTCCGCCGGGATGCGGCTGCGCCGTGGCCGGCTGTCCTGATCCGGGCTCTGGTGTAACCTTTCGAACAATCATGATCGGAAGACTCAGCGGAACCCTGCTCGACAAACGCCCGCCGGCACTGCTGGTGGAAGTAAACGGCGTGGGCTATGAAGTCGACGTGCCGATGAGCACGCTCTACGGCCTGCCCGGGATCGGCGAGCGGGTGGTGTTGCTCACCCACCTAGTGGTGCGCGAAGACGCCCACCTGCTCTATGGCTTCGCGACCGATGCCGAGCGCGATGCCTTCCGGCTGTTGATCAAGATCTCGGGCATCGGCCCGCGGATCGCGCTGGCGGTTCTTTCAGGGCTGTCGGTCGACGATCTGGCGCGCGCCATCGCAGCCCAGGAGACCGCCCGGATCACCCTGGTGCCCGGAATCGGCAAGAAGACCGCCGAGCGACTGCTGCTCGAACTCAAGGACAAGCTGGCGCCGGCCTTGGGCCAGGCCGATGCCGGCGCGGTGACCGACACCGGTGCCGAGGTTACCCGGGCCCTGATGGCGCTGGGCTATTCGGAGCGCGAAGCCACTCTCGCGGTGCGCGGGATCGAGCCCGGGAGCACGGTGTCGGACGGGATTCGCCGGGCGCTGAAGTCACTGGCCAAGGGCTGAGCGGAAAGACGCAACGATGATCGAACACGACCGCCTGATCGCACCCGCTGCCGCCTCGCCACGCGAGGAGGCGGTCGAACGAGCGCTGCGACCGCGCACCCTCGACGAGTACATCGGCCAGGAGCGGATTCGCGAGCAGTTCGAGATCTTCATTACGGCCGCGCGCAACCGTGCGGAAGCGCTCGACCACATCCTGCTTTTCGGGCCGCCCGGGCTGGGCAAAACCACGCTGGCGCACATCGTCGCGGCCGAGATGGGAGTGAACCTGCGCTCGACCTCGGGACCGGTTCTGGAGCGCGCCGGCGATCTCGCCGCCCTGCTCACCAACCTCGACGCCAACGACGTGCTGTTCATCGACGAGATCCACCGGCTCTCGCCGGTCGTCGAGGAGATTCTCTACCCGGCACTGGAGGATTTCCAGATCGACATCATGATCGGCGAGGGTCCGGCGGCGCGCTCGATCAAGCTCGACCTCCAGCCCTTCACGCTGGTGGGAGCAACGACACGCGCCGGGATGCTGACCAACCCGCTGCGCGACCGCTTCGGGATCGTGGCCCGGCTGGAGTTCTACAACATTCCCGAACTCGCGCAGATCGTGTTGCGCTCGGCGCGCCTGCTCGAGGCCCGGATCTCGGACGAGGGGGCGCATGAAATAGCGCGG
>JAHYJF010000081.1 GCA_019428955.1 Burkholderiaceae bacterium | reverse complement strand
GCAGGCTGCGCAATCCCAGCCGGGCCCGGTTGAGTTCGAGAAGGCGTCCCGCCAGCAGCAGCACATCGTTGCCACGCTCGCGCAGCGGTGGAATCGGAATCGGGTAAACCGAGAGCCGGTGATAGAGGTCGGCCCGAAACGAACCATCGCGCACGTGGTCGCGCAAGGCGCGATTGGTGGCGGCGATGATGCGCACGTCCACGCGCCGCGGCTCGTCAGCGCCCAGGCGCTGGATCTCGCCGTTTTGCAGGGTACGCAACAGCTTGGCCTGGACGGCCAGCGGCAATTCGCCGACTTCATCAAGGAACAGCGTGCCGCCATCGGCGGCTTCGAAACGGCCGGGCCGGGCACTGACCGCTCCCGAGAAGGCGCCCTTGGCGTGGCCGAACAGCTCGCTCTCGGCCAGCGACTCGGGCAATGCCGCGCAATTGACGTGCACCATCGGCTTATTCCGCCGCCGCGACAGGCGATGCAGGCGGTGCGCGAAAAGCTCCTTGCCAACTCCGGTCTCGCCGAGGAGCAGGACGGGCAGCTCGGTATCGGCCACTACCACCAGCTCATGGAGCAGTTGCGCGATGGCCTCGCTCTGGCCCAGAATCTCGGCCTCATCGCGCGCCGGGCTGCTTTCCGGAGCATCACCACGCGTGAGCCGCAACGCGCGGATCTCGGCTTCCATCCGGGTCATGCGAATGGCCCCTTCGACGATCACGATGAGGGCGTCGAGCCCGGCCTGCGACGACTCGTCGAAGGAACCGACCTGCAGCGCGTCGAGCGTCAAAACCCCCCAGGGCCGCCCCTCGACATGCAAGCTGGTGCCCATGCAATCGTGCACCGGCAACGGCTGGCCGGCATGCTCATCGATCAGTCCGTCGTAGGGGTCGGGCAAGTTGCTGTCGTGGTGGAAACGGGTCACGCCGCGCTGCGCGAGGATCGCGGCCAGGCGCGGGTGCTGGGCCACCGCGAAGCGCCGCCCGAGCGCATCGCGCACCAGCCCGTCGGCGGCCACCGGTCGCAGATGTCCCTCCTCCAGGTGCAGCAACGCGACCGCGCCGCAGCCGAAATGGACGCGCAGACGCGCTACCAGGCGCTGGAGCCGTACCGCCTCGGGCAGCTCTTCGAGCAAATCAGTTAGGAGCTCGGATTCCATTACGGTCATAAATACCCTTATATGGTCTCATTCACCATTTCCCCCATGGTCAATATTACTACATCATCAACATTTGCTCGCCAATCGCCTCTGGCATCGAGCTGGCACGAATTTCGCATGGTCTTACCCATGAACCCAAACCAGGAGAGTCATATGAACCTACTTGATCAACCCCTCGGTGAACTTGCCCGCGACATTCCCGGTGCAACCCGAATCTTCAACGAGCACGGACTGGACTTCTGCTGCGGCGGTCACGTCAGCCTGCGCGCCGCTGCAAGCATCAAGGACTTCGACCCCGAGGTGATCGCGCTTCGCCTGCAACAGGCGATCGCCGCGGCGACCCCCGCTGATCGCGACTGGAACGCGGCGACGCCAGCCGAACTGGTCGAGCATATCGTCAGCCGCTACCACGACACCCATCGCGAACAACTGCCCGAACTGGTGCGCCTGGCCCACAGGGTCGAGACGGTGCACGGTGAAAAACCCGAGTGTCCGCGCGGCCTGGGTGAACTTCTGGAGCGCATCCAGGCGGAGATGGAAAGCCACATGCACAAGGAAGAGCAGATCCTGTTCCCGATGCTGGCGAGCGAACACGGCGCGATGGCAACCGGCCCCATCGCCGTGATGCGCAGGGAACACGACCAGCATGGCGGGAACCTCGCGCAGATGGCCGTCCTGACCAACGACATTTCGCTGCCGGCCGAGGCCTGCAACACCTGGAGCGCGCTCTACCTTGGGCTACGCACCTTGCGCGAAGACCTGATGGAACACATCCACCTCGAGAACAACATCCTGTTCGCCAAGGCCGCGGCGGCAACGCCGGCCCATTCCTGATCCAGCAGACAACAAAGAGAGAACGCGCATGGGACCCTATCGCAGGCTTTGGCTTATCCTGATCGCCGTACTGACGCTCACCTTCTCGATCCTTGGCTACTTCGGCACCGAGGTCTACCGCCAGGCGCCGCCGATTCCCAAGCAGGTGGTGAGCGCCGATGGCAAACTGCTCTTCACCGGCGAGGACATCCTCGACGGGCAGACTGCCTGGCAATCTGTGGGCGGCATGCAGCTCGGCTCGATCCTCGGTCACGGCGCCTACCAGGCGCCGGACTGGACCGCCGACTGGCTCCACCGCGAACTCCTAGCCTGGCTCGACCTGGCTGCGCAACAAGAGCACGGCCGGCCTTACGCCGAGCTCTCGGCTCCGACCAAGATGGCGCTGCGCGAGCAGTTACGCGCCGAATACCGCGCCAACCGTACCGACCCGGTCACCGACACGCTGACGGTCTCGAGCCGACGCGCCCAGGCGATGGCGAGTACGGCGGCCTATTACGATCAGCTCTTTTCCGACGCCCCCGAACTGCACCAGAGCCGCGTCAGCTTCGCAATGAAAGAGAACTCGCTCCCCAGCGCCGAGCGACGGGTGCAGCTCTCGCGCTTCTTTGGCTGGACAGCATGGGCCGCGGCCACCGAGCGACCGGGGCAGCACGTCACCTACACCAACAACTGGCCGCACGAACCGCTGATCAGCAACCAGCCCAGCGGCGAGAATATCGTCTGGTCGCTGGTCAGCATCGTGCTGTTGCTCGCCGGCGTCGGTGCCCTGATCTGGGGTTGGTCGTTCCTGCGCCGGCAAGACGGCGGAGAGCCGGTCATACCGGAGCGTGACCCGCTCAGCCTGGTCGCGCTCACGCCCTCCCAGCGCGCGTTGGGCAAATACCTCTTCCTGGTGGTCGCGCTGTTCGTCTTCCAGGTCTTCATCGGCGGACTCACCGCCCACTACACCATCGAGGGCCAGAAGTTCTATGGAATCGACCTGGCGCGCTGGTTTCCCTACTCGCTGACGCGCACCTGGCATATCCAGAGCGCGCTGTTCTGGATCGCCACCGGCTTTCTCGCCGCCGGCCTGTTCCTCGCGCCGTTGATCAACGGCGGCAAGGATCCCAAGTACCAGAAGCTGGGCGTCGACATCCTGTTCTGGGCTCTGGTCGCGGTGGTGGTGGGTTCCTTCACCGGCAACTTCCTGGCCATCGCGCAGATCATGCCGGCAAACCTCAATTTCTGGCTGGGGCACCAGGGCTATGAATACATCGACCTGGGGCGGTTGTGGCAGATCGGCAAGTTCACCGGCATCGTGCTGTGGCTGTTCCTGATGATGCGCGGCATCGCTCCGGCGCTGCGCAAGCCCGGCGGCGACAAGAACCTGCTGGCGCTTCTGACCGCATCGGTGGTCGCGATCGGCCTGTTCTACGGCGCCGGCTTCTTCTACGGCGAACGCACCAATCTGACCGTGATGGAGTACTGGCGCTGGTGGGTCGTTCACCTCTGGGTCGAGGGCTTCTTCGAAGTCTTTGCCACCACCGCCCTGGCCTTCGTGTTCTCCGCGCTCGGCCTGGTATCGCAACGCATGGCGACCGCAGCCAGTCTGGCGTCGGCCTCGCTGTTCCTGCTCGGCGGCATTCCCGGCACCTTTCATCACCTCTACTTCTCCGGCACCACGACCCCAGTCATGGCCGTGGGCGCTACCTTCAGCGCGCTCGAAGTCGTGCCCCTGATCGTGCTCGGCCACGAGGCGTGGGAGAACTGGCGCCTGAAAGAGCGCGCACCGTGGATGAAGAATCTGCGCTGGCCGTTGATGTTCTTCGTCGCGGTCGCATTCTGGAACATGCTCGGTGCCGGGGTGTTCGGCTTCATGATCAACCCGCCGATCTCGCTCTACTACGTACAGGGCCTGAACACCACGCCGGTGCACGCGCACGCCGCGCTGTTCGGGGTCTACGGCTTCCTGGCGCTGGGCTTCACGCTGCTGGTGCTGCGCTACATCCGGCCTCAGTACCAGCTCAACCGGCGCCTGATGATGACCGCGTTCTGGGGGTTGAACGCCGGCCTGGTGCTGATGATCGCCACCAGCCTGTTGCCGATCGGCATCATCCAGATGTACGCCAGCGTCAGCGAGGGCCTGTGGTACGCGCGCAGCGAGGCCTTCATGCAGCAGGACATCCTGCAGAACTTGCGCTGGGTGCGCAGCTTTGGCGACATGGTGTTCATCGTCGGAGCAATGGCGATGGCGCTGCAGGTGGTGCTGGGGCTGCTCGGCAGGACGCCGCCTCTGAGTGCGTCCGAGGGACGCCTGCGCCCCGTCTGAGTTTAAGCGCAACCCGGGTCATCGCGCTTCCGGCGCGGTGACCCGGCGACGCGCCGCCGGTGCAGACGCATCGGCCTCTTCGAAGAGCCGGCAGCGGACATCGCCAGCAGTGTTGCCCGATAGCTCTCAGCCGCGCAGCCGGAACCGCTGGATCTTGCCGGTCGCGGTCTTCGGCAATTCGGCAGTGAATTCGATCCAGCGCGGATACTTGTGCGGCGCAAGCTGGCTGCGCACGTAGGTGCGCAATTCATCGGCCAACTGGTCGCTGGCATCGCTCGGATTCTTGAGCACCACGAACGCCCGCGGCTTGATCAGTTCGTCGGCGTCCGGGTAACCGACCACGGCGGCTTCGAGCACCTTGGGGTGGGTCGCCAACGCCGACTCCACCTCGAAGGGCGAAACGTACTGGCCGCTGACCTTGAGCATGTCGTCCGAGCGGCCGGAGTAGGTGTAGTAGCCGTCCTCGCTGCGCACGTACTTGTCGCCGCTGTGGGTCCACTCGCCGCGGAACACGGCGCGGGTCTTTTCGCGCTGGTTCCAATACCCCGAGGCCGCGCTCGGACCCTTGACGAACAGGTCGCCGACCTCGCCGTCGGCCACCGGCTCGCCATTGTCACCGAGCAGTCGCAGCTCGTAACCCGGGACTGCCATGCCGGTCGTGCCGTAGCGCACCTCGCCCGGACGGTTGGACAGGAAGATGTGCAGCATCTCGGTGGAGCCGATGCCGTCGAGAATGTCGACCCCGGTGCGCTCGCGCCAGCGCTCGCCGATCTGCGCGGGCAGCGCCTCACCCGCCGAAGTCGCGACGCGCAACTGCATTGCGCTGCGCTCGGGAAACGCCGGATCAGCGAGCAGCCCCGCGAAGAGCGTCGGCACGCCGTAGAAGATCGTCGGCTGGTGGGCACCGGTGAGCTTGCCAAACACCGCTGCCGGTGTTGGCCGTTCGGCCATCAGTATCGCCGTGGCGCCCACCGCCATCGGGAACGTCAGCCCGTTACCCAACCCGTAGGCGAAAAACAGCTTGGCCGCCGAGAACACCCGGTCTGATTCCCTGATCCCGAGCACGGGCCGGGCGTAGAGCTCGGCGGTCTGGATCATGCTCGAATGGATGTGGACGGTGCCCTTGGGCGTCCCGGTCGAACCTGACGAATAGAGCCAGAAGCACGGTTCGTCGGGCGAGGTATCGGGCCCTGCGAAGGGCTGGTGCCCGGCGGCGATCACGTCCTCGAAGCGCATCCGGGCGCCACTCTCGCCCGACGCCACCCCGGCCACCACGATGTGCTCGAGGGTCGGCACGGCGTCGAGCAGCGCGGTGAAATTGGCCAGCAGTGGATTGGACACGATCACCGCCCGGGCGCGCGAGTCACGCACCATGAATTCGTAGTCCTTGGCCATCAGCAGCGTGTTGGCCGCCACCGGCACGATTCCGGCCTTGATGGCTCCCAGGAACGCGACCGGCCAATCGATCGAGTCGTGCATGCAGATCATCACGCGCTCTTCGCGGCGCAGACCGAGCGCGGCAAGACCGCTGGCGAAGAGCTCGACGCGCTGCGCCAGTTCGCCGTATGTGCAACTGCCGGCATCGTCGACGAAGGCGACCTTGTCGGCCCGGCCGGCAGCGAGGTTGCGCCCGATCAGATCGACCGCGGCGTTGTAGTTCGCGGGTATCTCGATGCGCGGCGGACTGGCGCGGTGGTCCGCGCTCGAAAGCTGATTCATCCGTATCTCCTCCTGATCTTGTGCTCCGGATGTTACCGCGTCAGCACCCCGGTTATGCAACCCGCACGTATTCGTGATCGAGCGGCAGGTTGTTGATGCCCCGTTCCGGCGGTGCGATCCAGCCGGCCATCTTGCCGGGTTCGTGCACCTTGACCATCAGCGACTTCACGTAGGCCTTGTCATCGGCGCTCGGCAGCCAGTGACCGATCCGGGCACTGAACTGCTCGGCGCTGATCCGCTTTCCTGACGGATCGGTCGGCACGCTCGCCCAGGCACCGATCTTGCGCCGGAAGTGCGACGACGGCAGCGCCAGCTGAAAACCGGTGCCGGAGCGCTCGAGGGTCCGATTCCAGCGCTTGAGGCCGATTTCGCAGTCGCGGATATAGGACTGGCGCACCACCTCGTTGGTGGCGTTGCGCATCGGAATCTCGTCGACCGCGATGCCATCGCCGCTGCCGTCCCAATCAGCAACCGGCCGGGCGAGTTCGAAACTGGTGTCGCGCTCGAGATGATCGGCATAGCCGGCTTCGTCCGGGCGACCCTTGATCCCGGTCGCGAAGGCGCTCGCGGCATTGGACGAATCCTCGCCGCCGAAGAGATCGAGCGAGGACGTGAACCAGTAGTTGAGATAACGCTGCAGCAGCTCCAGGTCGATCCCCCCGGCGCGCCTGATCGCGGCCGGGTTGTCGGTCTTGAGTTCCTTCATCAGGTCGATGGTGCGGCGGATCACCCGGCCGATGCCGGTATCGCCGACGAACATGTGGTGCGCCTCCTCAGTGAGCATGAAGCGGCAGGTGCGCGAGAGCGGATCGAAGGCCGATTCGGCAAAAGACTTGAGCTGGTACTTGCCGTCGCGATCGGTGAAATAGGTGAACATGTACAGCGAGAGCCAGTCGTCGATCGGCTCGTTGAAGGTCTCGAGGATGCGGGCGTTGTCGGGATCGCCCGAGTGGCGCTCGAGCAGCGCCTCGGCTTCCTCGCGGCCGTCGCGGCCAAAGTAGGCGTGCAGCAGGTAGACCATCGCCCAGAGGTGACGACCCTCCTCGACGTTGACCTGGAAGAGGTTACGCAGATCGTAGAGCGAGGGCGCGACGTGACCGAGCATGCGCTGCTGCTCGACCGAGGCCGGTTCGGTATCGCCCTGGGTGACGATGAAGCGGCGCAGCATCGAGCGATATTCCCCCGGCACCGACTGCCAGGCATCCTGACCCATGGCGTCGCCGAAACCGATCTTGCGCCCGCGCTCGGCATCGGCGAGGAAGATTCCCCAGCGGTATTCGGGCATGCGCACCCGGCCATAGCTGGCCCAGCCCTTGGCGTCGACGCCGACCGCGGTGCGCAGGTAGACGTCGGCGGACTGGAAATCGGCCGGACCCGACTCTTTCCACCAGTCAAGGAACCGAGGCTGCCAGTGTTCGAGCGCCCGCTGCAGCACCCGGTCCTCGCCGAGACCAACGTTATTAGGAATCCGGTCGCCGTACTGAATCGTTGACATCTTTGCTTATATGGACGCCTCCCGTTTGCCAAGATCGGTTTGGGTGTGTTGAGACAGATAGGCTGCAGTTTTATATCCGGCCTGTAGTGCAGGCTAGATTGCCTGCTGGCCCTGATGGAATCCGCTGACCCGCGCCTCATTTCCTCAAAGGACTCGAAGTCCTAGCAAAGATTCAGGCTTGGCGGGTCACGGTCTGACCTGTTTGCCATCACACTTTTATCGACCTTGCGCAACCTTTACGGCGGCCACTCCTTTCATCAAAGTGGTTGATACACGCGTTGTTCTCCAGTCCTATGCGGGCTGACTCACAAACCCTCTTTGGTACGTCCGCTCATGGGCGAGAAGTGCCCAGATCGTGCGCGCCATCTTGTTGGCTAGCGCCACCACCGCTACATTGAGCGGCCGGCGCTGGCGTAATTCGGTAACCCACGGGCCAGGGTCCTTGGCATGGGTCAGTACCGATCTGGCTCCGTGAATCAGCAATGTTCTCAGGTAGGTATCGCCTCGCTTGCTGATGCCCAGCAGGCGGATTCGCCCGCCGGTACCGGTCTGTCGCGGCACCAGACCGGCAAAGGCAGCGAACTCGCGCCCCGACTTGAAGGCCTTGGCATCGCCCATGATCGCCACCGCGGCGGTGGCAGTCAGCGGCCCCACGCCGGGAATCTCGGCAATGCGCCGGCAGGCTGCGTCTTGCCTGAGCCACAGCTTGATCCGCTGCTCGATGGTGGCAATTTCCTCATCCATCTTGCCAATACGCGCCCATTGCTCACGCAGGGTGTCGATCACCATCCCCGGCAGTCGGTCTTCCAGTCGTGCCAGTGCCTCGGCAATTCCTTTCCTGACGCCAGCCTTGCCCTGCGCCATGACTTCCCCATACTCGCTCAGCAAGCCCCGCAGGCCATTGATCTGGGCCGTGCGGAACTTCACCAGCTGGCTGCGCATCCGGTGCAGCGCCAGGATCGCCTGCTGATCCTCGCTCTTGATGGCGACGGCTTTGACGTGGGGCTGCTGGACCGCGGTCGAGATCGCATGGGCATCCTGCCGGTCGTTCTTGTTGCGCGTCACGAAGGGTTTGACCGCCTTGCCCGGCAGCAGTTTCACCTCATGGCCCATCACCGTCAGCTTGCGCGCCCAGTGCTGCGCTCCACCACAGGCTTCCATGCCAATCAGGCACGGCGGCCGGTTGGCAAAGTGCTCGAGAAACCTCTCTCGCTTGAGCTGCAAGCTCACGATCTCTCCCGTCTCCATGTCTATCCAGTGCAACTGAAATACCCGTTTGGCAATGTCGATGCCCACGACAGTTTTGCTAATATTCATCTCGGACCCTCCGGTTTGCCTGTGAAGATCTTCGTATCTTCCACCTTGGGCACTTCGATGCCGTCGGCCCGTGAGGGTCCACCTCTCACTTACCTACCTCCGCCCATTTATCAGCGGCGCGGTCGGTAACTCTGGTTCAGCGCTCACAGGGGGGAGGCGTCCATTCCATTTCCTTCAATTCAAGTTGGTGCGGGCGAGTCGCGTCAGACGCGACGGCGATCAAAGTCGGGGCGCGACCCGGTGCCGTAGACTTTCAACGCCCCCGCCTCGCCGGTGGCGTTGGGCCGCTGGAAGACCCAGTTCTGCCATGCGGTGAGGCGCCCGAAAATGCGCGTGGCCATGGTCTCTGCTCCCGGGAAGCGCAGGTTGGCCTCCATCGCGGTGAGCGCATCGGGTGATTGCGCGGCGCGCTCCTCGATAGCGATGCGCACTTCCTCGGCATAGTCGAGGTCGTCGGGAGCGGCGCTGACCAGGCCGAGCGCGTCGCACTGCGCGGCAGGGAGCGCGGCGCCGAGATGATCGCGCAGATCCGCAGGCACCAGGCCGCTGTAGTGCGCCTGTAGCCGCGTGGCGCCGTTGGCCATCGGGTAGCGACCGAAATTTGATTCGACCAGCGCCAGGGCCGCGCCCGGATCAGTCTCCTCGGTGTCGAGCATATAGACCCGGTCGGCGGCGAGCGCCACTTCGAGCAACACGCCGCCGAAACACGAGCCCGGTTCGACCAGCGCGAACATCGAGCGCGAGCCGACATCGAGCCGGGAGAGCAGCCGGCGCCAGGTGCCGCAGACCTGGCGCACGAACCAGTGATCCAGGTTGGCCTCAAGGAAAGCGTCATGACCGAGCGTGCGCACCAGGTCGCCCTCCGTGCGCAGCAGCCACAGCCCGATCTCGGTTTCGTTGGTGCGCAGGTGCAGCACCAGGTCCTCGAACTCGCGTGCGAGGCGTAGCGCCCAGTAGTCCGCGCCGGCGTGCCGGGCGGCCTCGCCGTCGGCCGGCGGCGCCTCACCAGGACCAGAAAGCGTGATCGCGGCGCTGCGCTGCGCGCGGTCGATCACGCAGCGCACCAGCGAATAGCTGCGCCGGTCGGGACCGTCCTGCACGCATGCCAGCGGGGCAAGCAACACTGCCTCGGCTTTGGCCGGACGCGGGCCATCGGCGGCAAGGCGGGCTGCGTGCTGGGCCACCGCCTCATCGAAAACGGCTGGCTTGGCGATATGATCGACCAGCCGCCACTCAAGCGCGCGCTCGGCCTTTACGCCCTCGGCCGTGGTGCAGAACACGTCGGCGAGATCGCGCCGCACCCGGCGCTTGTCGACCAGTCGTGTCAGTCCGCCAGTGCCGGGCAGGACCCCGAGCAGCGGCACTTCGGGCAGGCTGACCGTGCTCGAGCGATCGTCGACCATCAGGATTTCATCGCAGGCCAGCGCGAGCTCGTAACCGCCGCCGGCGCAGGCCCCGTTGATCGCCGCCAGGAAACGGATGCCCTCGAAGGCGCTGGAGTCCTCCATGCCATTGCGGGTCTCGTTGGTGAACTTGCAGAAGTTGACCTTGTCGCCGTGGCTCGAGAGCCCGAGCATGTAGATGTTGGCGCCGGAGCAGAACATCCGCGGCCGGGCGCTCGCGACCACCACCGCGCGCACGCCGGGGTGCTCGTAGCGGATCCGGTTGAGCGCGTCATTGAGCTCGATATCAACCCCGAGGTCATAGGAATTGAGCTTGAGCTGGTAGCCCGGAGCAATCCCCCCGTCCTCGGCGACGTCGAGTTCGAGCCGCGCGAGCGCTCCGGCGACCGAAAGTTTCCAGTGCTGGTATCTTGTGGGGTCGGTCTCGAACCGAATCGGCGCGCTGGCGCCATTTGATCCGTTGGCTGGCATCGCGTTCTCCTGCTGCTTTGATTGACACGGCGGCGCAAGGCAACGGCGCAACGCTTAGCCCCCGCTATCGGCACAGGTTACTGCGCCCGGACCTAAATTGCAATAAAGTGCCTTCTTTCTACATACATGCGTTATAGTGCCTGCCATGCGAATTAACATCCTCGTCGCGACAATGACCGGAACCGCGCAGTTGGTGGCCCAGGAACTCGAGCTCACCTTCGGCGACGACGACACCGAAATCGTCGTCACGCCGATGGACAACCTCGGACCGGAGGTGTTCACCGGGGAGGAGACCTACCTGATCTGCACCTCGACCTACGGCCAGGGCGACGTCCCCGACAATGGCAAGCCGCTCTACGACGCGCTGCGTGCCCAGCGCCCCGATCTCTCGGCGGTGCGCTACGGCGTCATCGGGCTCGGCGACAACACCTACAAGGACACCTTCAATTTCGGCGGGCAGAAGTTTGACGATCTGCTCTCGGAGTTGGGGGCGAAGCGCATTGGAGAGCGCGCCCGGCTCGATGCCGCCGGCGGCCAGATGCCCGAGGACCTGGCGCTCGAATGGATGCCCGGCTGGCTCGAACTGGCGCGCGCGACCTGAGGCTGCGGCACCGTGGCGCAGCCCGATCGGCTCAGCCTTGTGCGGGGCGGCGCCTGCGCCGCGGCTGGTGGCTCACCAGGGCTCCGTCGCCGATCGCAGCGAGCACCAGCTCGACGCATCGCCGTACCGAATTGACGCTGGTATCGACGCGCAGATCGGCCTGCGCGTAGAGCGCTTCACGCTCGGCCAGGATGGTCTCGAGTTCGGCCATCGCCCTGGTGCGGCCCCGGATGGGGCGAAGGTCGCCGGCGGCCACGACTCGCTTCATGTGGTCCTCGGGCTCGGCGCGCAACCACACCGTGAAACAGTGGCTGCGCAGAAACTCGAACGATTCCGGCTCGGTGGGCAGCGAGCCGCCGGTGGCGATGACCCGGTGACCGTCACGCGCGGCCAACGCCTCGAGCGCATTGCGTTCGTGGCTCCGGTAGGCGTCCTGGCCATAGAGCGCAAACAGGTTGGCGAGACTCATCCCGGCGTCGCGCTCGACTTCGAGATCGAGTTCGTGAAAGGGTATCCGCAGGCGCCGCGCCAGCGCGGTCCCAAGGGTGGACTTGCCCGCGCCGCGCAGCCCGATCAGCGCGACGCGCTGGCGCCGGGCGTGGCTCACCTTGCCAAAACGCTCTTCGAGCAGTCCCGCCGCCTGGGCCAGTGTCGCGGGATCGAGATAACGAAGCACCGCGAAGATCTGGGCGGTAGCGGACCCGGCCGGGGTGTCGAGCAGGATCATTTCCGGCGCCACTTCAAGCGCCTGCGCCAGCCGCCTGATCAGCAGCACCGAGGCATTGCCGGACCCCAGCTCGAGCTGGGCGAGGTAGCGTTCCGAAACACCCGACTCCTCGGCCAGGCGCCGCCGGGTGAGACCGAGTGCCTCGCGGCGTTGGCGCACCCGCGCTCCCAAGCGCTCAAGGTACTGGCCGTCGTCCTGATGGTTGCCACGAGCCGGCATTGGATTGCAAGATAGTGTCAAGAGTGGAATCTGGATGGCACTATAGCGCATGATTATGGAGAGCTCACCGATGATCGAACCTAGCCCCTGCGCCGAACTCGCGGCAGCGACGCATTGCGAGCGCGTCGGTCGCGAGACCATCGAGTACGCGACGATGGGCGCGATCGACACCGACCATCCCACCCTGGTGTTCCTTCACGAGGGCTTGGGCTGCCTGGCGATGTGGCGCGATTTCCCGGCGCGCGTGGCCAGTGCACTCGGCCTGGCTGCGGTCGTGTCGTCGCGCCGCGGCTACGGCGGATCGGAGACATTCACCGCGCCGTTCACCGCGCGTTTCATGCACGACGAGGCCCATCAGGCGCTGCCCGCCCTGCTCGCGCGTCTGGGCATCAGGCGCGCGATCCTCGTCGGCCACAGCGACGGTGCGTCGATAGCCCTGCTCCACGCCGCCAGCGCCGCCACCGCGGGCGACTCCGGGGCAATGCCGACAATCGTCGCGG
>JAHYJF010000080.1 GCA_019428955.1 Burkholderiaceae bacterium | reverse complement strand
GGAGTACCTGCGCAGCAGCACGTTGGTGAATGCGAAAGACAGCCCGCCGACCAGTCCGAGCCAGTCACCCAGCGACTGGGGCACCGGCAGTCCCAGTCCCGGCTCCCACAACACCAGCCAGGCGCCGGCGAGCGCAATCGCGACCCGAACCAGGGCGGCGGGTGTAATCGGCTCGTGGTTGAGTGCTCGCGCGAGCGGCACCGCCCAGATCGGCATCAGGTAGAAGAGCAGCACGACGCGCACGACGTCGCCGACGATGACGCCCCAGTTGAAGGCGGCGTTGGTCATTCCCGAGGCCAGCACCAGCCACCACAGCGCGGGCTGCAGCTGCAATTGACGCCAGGCGCCAGGGCGCCAGAGATGGATCGCGACCAGCGCCAGCAAGTACACCAGCGTCGTTGTCCAGAGGCTGTGCAGCCCGGCGCTGTGCAGCTGGCGAAACGGCCACCACGAAACGCCCCAGATAAAGGCGTTGAGCGTGAGCGCGGCCACCGGGGCCAGTCGCGACCGATTCATGCAGCTGTCACCTCAGGCGTTTACGGCTAGGGGATGTCGCGCAGTATGGCGCAGACCAAGAAAAGCCGCCTCGGGAAGACCTCCGGCGGCGAATCAGGGGGGAAGCCAGGAACCGTTGTCAGCCGTAATCGGCCAGCGCCGTCTTCATCTTCTGGAGCGCCTTGCTCTCGATCTGGCGAATCCGCTCGGCCGAGACGCCGAATTCGGCGCCCAGTTCATGCAGCGTCTTGGTGCCGCCGTCGTCGTCGTCGTGCAACCAGCGGGTCTCGACGATCCTGCGGCTGCGCTCGTCGAGCGAAGCCAGCGCATGTTCGATGCCTTCGCCCTGCAGCCGGGAGCGCTCACGTGCCTCGATCACGCGCTCGGGCTCGGCCTCGGGCGCCTGCAGATAGGCGATCGGCGCGAAGCGCTCGTCCTCGTCGCCGTGCGAATCGAGGGCCATGTCGTGCCCGCCCATGCGGGTCTCCATCTCGACGACATCAGTCCCGCTGACGTTGAGTTTCGCGGCCAGCGCATCGACTTCGTCGCCGGTCATGGTGTGGTGATCGACCTTGTTGGAGCGCAGGTTGAAGAACAGCTTGCGCTGGGCCTTGGTGGTGGCGAGTTTCACCAGCCGCCAGTTGCGCAACACGTATTCGTGAATCTCGGCGCGAATCCAGTGAATTGCGAACGAGACGAGGCGCACACCGCGGTTGGGATCAAAGCGTTTCACCGCCTTCATCAGACCGACGTTGCCTTCCTGGATCAGGTCGGCGTGGGGCAGTCCATAGCCCAGGTATTGGCGGGCGATCGATACCGCGAGCCGCAAGTGCGACATGACCAACTCGCGGGCGGCATCCAGATCCTCGTGATCGCGATAGCGCGTGGCGAGCTCAAATTCCTGCTCGGCGGTCAGCATCGGCATGCGATGGACCGCGCTGATATAGGCGTCCAGGTTCCCGAGCGCCGGCAGCGCAAGCACGGCACCAGCGGCGCGGCTCGGGGCGACGATCATAGAACTGTTCTTGGACATTGCTCTGATTCCTCCTATTGCGTTGCACCAAAAACCCGGTACACCAATAAGAATAGCACTCTCGGGGTGCGAGTGCTAATTGACTTGAGTGATCGTTGCGATAGTCGCAGTCAATCACGATCCTGGCTCCGGGCCAGGATCCTCATGCCAGCAGGGCGCGAGGTTTGGTTTTGGCCGATTTTGCAGACTTTGGATTTGCATAGATGCCCAAATCCAAACCAAAGAGACTCTTCATGGGCGAGTTGATCCGTCATTATTCTTCATTCATGAAATAAGAAACTTTACTTCAATACCCTGTTAGCGCTATTATCCGGCAATGTTTTCTCATTTCATGAATAGAGAATATGCCTAAAATAAGCAACCGGCAGGTGGTGCTCAAGCCGCAAGACCTTTATGTGTTGCTGGCGCTGTTGAGCCGTGGCGACGGTAGCGCAGGTTATACGGAACTGGCTAAGCAAACTGGCCTGGCGGCCTCGGCCGTGCACGGAGCGCTCAAGCGCGCGGCCGCGGCGCGGCTGGCGATGTTTGAAGACCGCCGCCCGGTGGTCCTCAAGCCGCAGTTGCGGGAGTTCGTGCTGCATGGCGCCAAGTATGCGTTTGCGCCGGTGTGGGGCACGCTCACGCGTGGGGTGCCCACAGCTTATGGCGCCGCGCCGCTAAACAGCGTTATCGCGCCATCGGGCGACCCGGTGCCGGTGTGGCCGCATGCCAAGGGTACGGTGCGGGGGCTGAGTCTGGCGCCGCTTTACCCTTCGGTACCGCAAGCCGCGCTGAAGGACGCACGGCTCTATGCCGTACTCGCGCTATTCGACGCAATCCGCAGCGGCCAGGCCCGCGAACGCAATGCCGCGCATAAGCTGCTGGAGCCTTATTTTTGATAAATGCCTTGCCCGGCTTGGTGTTTCCTGACGAATCGCTTGCCGGCCGCGTGAAGCTGCTGGTACAGCGCCTTGGTCAGATTGCGGCGCTCACCTCGCCAGCCTGACGAGAGAGGATCACCCCAACAGGGCCGCCGCGAATTCGTCGGCGCTGAACGCCTGGAGGTCGTCGATGCCCTCGCCAACGCCGATGAAATAGACCGGAATCGGCTTTTCGCGCCGGGTGTAGGCCAGTGCCGCAAGAGCCCCTCCCTTGGCAGTCCCGTCGAGCTTGGTGACGATCAGCCCGGTCAGGGGCGCGACTTCGTCGAAGGCCCGGACCTGGGCGAGCATGTTCTGGCCGGTATTGCCGTCGAGCACCAGGATGGTCTCGTGGGGGGCATCGGGCAACGCCTTGGCGAGCACCCGCCGAATCTTGCGCAGTTCCTCCATCAGGTTCTTCTGGGTCGGCAGTCGTCCGGCCGTGTCGATCATCACCACTCCGGTGCCGCGCGCCCGGCCCGCGCTGACCGCGTCGAACGCCACCGCCGCCGGGTCGCCGCCGACCTGGGAGATGACCTCGACCTGGTTGCGTGACCCCCACTCGGCGAGCTGTTCGCGGGCGGCGGCCCGGAAGGTGTCACCGGCAGCCAGCAGGATCGACTTGCCGGCCCGCTGCAGGTGATGGGCCAGCTTGCCGATCGAGGTGGTCTTGCCGGCGCCGTTGACGCCGGCGATCATCATCACCAGGGGTTGGGTCCGGTCGATGTCGACCGGCGCCTCCATCGGCCGCAGGAGCTCGGCGAGCAGGGAGCGCAACGCGGCGCGGGCCTGGTCGCCGGAAGCGAGGCGTTGCGCGCGCACCTCGGTGCGCAGCGCCTTGATCAGGTGGGCCGTGGTCTCGACCCCGGCGTCACTCATCAGCAGCGCCGCCTCGAGTTCCTCGTAGAGCGCCGGCGCGATGGCCTCGCCCGTGAAGATCGTCGTGAGGTTGCCGCGGCTGCGCGCCAGGCCGCGTCGCAGGTTGGAGAGCCAGCTGCTGCGCGCCGCTGCGGGCTCAGGGGGCGTCGCGGCTGCCGGCGCCGCAACCGCAATGGGTGCCGGTGGGGGCGCGCCGGGCTCGGGCGCTGGTTCGGGCGCGGGCGCCTCCTCACCAGAAACAGGCGTGGCTTCGGGCTCCTGTTTGTGGGCCTCGTCGGTGGCTGGGGTGGTCTTCTTGCGCCGGAGAAATCCGAACATCGTGGTGCTGTCGCCAGAAAAGAGTCAGGGTATCGCCAGCTGGTTCGGGTTGGGTGCGCGGCGCTTGCCAGCGCGCAATACCCATTTACAACACCAGGGTCTCCCAGGGGTGGACGGCAGGCGCCAAGCGCGCATGGCGTTAAACTGCCGCTTCCTTTCCAGCAATTCTACTTTGATGAAACGAATCATTCCCCTCGTTACCATGTTGGCTCTCGCCGCAGTCACGGCTTTCGGCCACGCCCAAACCGTCGAGCGCACCCTCTCCAATGGCCTGAAGGTCATGGTGATTCCGGATCACCGCGCGCCCACGGTGGCACACATGGTCTGGTACCGCGCCGGCTCGATCGACGAGGTCAACGGCCGCACCGGGGTTGCCCATGCCCTCGAGCACATGATGTTCAAGGGCACCAAGACCGTCGGGCCGGGTGAGTTTTCCTCCCGGGTGGCGGCACTTGGCGGGCGCGAGAACGCGTTCACCTCGCGCGACTACACCGGCTATTTCCAGCAGGTCCAGAAGACCAAGCTGGCCGACGTCATGGCGCTCGAGGCCGACCGGATGGCGAATCTGGTGCTCTCGCAAGAGGAGTTCGCCAAGGAAATACAGGTCGTGATGGAGGAGCGCCGCTGGCGCACCGAGGACCAGGCGAAGTCGCTGGTCTATGAGCAGCTGATGGCGGTCGCGTTTACCACCTCGCCTTATCGCCGGCCGATCATCGGCTGGATGGACGACCTGGTAGCCATGACCGTCGAGGATGCCCGCGACTGGTACCACACCTGGTACACGCCTGCCAATGCCGTGCTGGTAGTGGCGGGCGATGTCGATCCCGCCGAGGTGATCAGGCTGGCCGAAGCAGACTATGGCCCGATCAAGCCTGCTGCGCTTCCCGAGCGCAAGCCGCAGGTCGAACCCGAGCAGCGCGGCCGGCGCACGGTGGCCGTCAAGGCTCCGGCCGACAATCCCTACGTCGCACTGGGCTTCCACGTCCCCAAACTCGAGAAGGTCAGCGAAGACGTCGAGCCCTACGCGCTCGAGTTGCTCGCCGCGGCGCTCGACGCCGATGAGAACGGTCGCCTGACCCGCAACATCGTGCGGGGTTCGCGCGTGGCCAATCAGGCGGGCGCCGGCTACGACATGACTTCGCGCGGGCCATCCTTGTTCATCCTCGACGGCACGCCCGCGGGGGAGCACACCACCGCCGAAGTCGAGGCCGCGCTGCGCGCCGAGATCGGCAAGATCGCCTCAGACGGACTGACCGACGAGGAGCTCGGGCGCATCAAGACGCAGTACGTGGCCGCGCAAATCTACAAGCGCGATTCGATCTTCGCGCAGGCCATGGAGGCCGCCCAGCTCGAGATGGTGGGCCTGTCCTATGCCGACGCCGACCGGATCCTGGAACGGATTCGGGCGGTCAGCTCGGCGCAAGTTCAGGCGGTGGCGAAGAAATATTTCGGTGACGACACCCTGACCGTGGCAACCCTGTTGCCGCAACCGGTTGGCGCGCCGCGCAAACGTGGTCCTGTAACGAGTCACTGATGAGCAAATTCACTTTAGACAGTTTTGGTCTCGCGGCGGGCAGCAAGGCCCGCGACGGCGTGCGTCGTCTTGTGTCCGGCGCCTGCGTGGCGCTGCTGGGGATGATGATGCTGACCCCGGCATCGGCAGCGCTGCCGATCCAGCACTGGACTACCGCCAACGGGGTGCGGGTCTTCTTCGTCAGCGCACCGTCGATTCCGATGCTCGACGTGCAGGTCGATTTCGACGCCGGTACGCGGCGCGAAGAGCCGGGCAAGACCGGCCTGGGGAACATCACCGCCGGCATGCTCGCCAAGGGAGTGGCGGGAATCGACGAGGCGGCAATCGCCGAAGGGTTCGCGCGCATCGGCGCGATCAGGGGCGCCAGCGCCAGTGCCGATCGCACCAGCATTACGCTGCGCACCCTGTCCTCGAAGACCGAGCGCGATGCGGCGGTGGCGCTGCTCGCCAAGGTAATCCAGGCGCCGCTCTTCCCGGCTAACATTCTGGCGCGGGAGAAGGAGCGCACCATCCAGGCCTTGCGCGAGGCCCAGACCAAGCCCGAGACGATTGCCTCGGAGCGCTTCATGGAACTGCTCTACCCGGCGCATCCCTACGGCCGCAGCCCCACGCCGGAGTCGGTTGCGGCCATTACGCGTGACGACCTGGTGGCCTTCCATCACGACAACTACGTGGCCTCGCGGGCAATGGTGTCGATGATCGGCGCCATCACCAGGAACGAAGCCGAGGCCATCGCCGAGAGCCTGGTCGGAGCCCTGCCGGCGGGCGCTCCGGCACCAGCGCTGCCGCCGGTCGCGGCGCCTGCCAAGGGCGAGACCGAGCTCATCGCGCATCCCGCCAGCCAGAGTCACATCCTCTACGGGATGCCGGGAATCGCGCGCGGCGACCCGGATTATTTCCCCTTGCTGGTCGGCAACCACGTGCTCGGCGGCGGTGGCTTCGTCTCGCGGCTGGTCGACGAGGTGCGCGAGAAGCGCGGCCTGGCCTACAGCGTCTATTCCTACTTCTCGCCCGAGGCGCAGCGAGGCCCGTTCACCATCGGCGCCCAGACCCAGAAGGAACGTGCCGACGAGACGATCAAGGTGATCAAGGACACCCTCGCCAAGTTTCTCAAGGACGGCCCGAGCGCAGCTGAACTGCGCGCCGCCAAGGACAATCTGGTGGGCGGCTTCGCCCTGCGCATCGACTCCAACCGCAAGATTCTCGCCAACCTGGCGATGATCGGTTTCTATGGCATGCCGCTCGATTACCTCGAGACCTGGCCCGAGCGCGCCGAGGCCGTAACGCTCGAGCAGGTGCGCGCGGCGTTCGCCCGCCACATCGACCCGGAGCGCATGACCATGGTGGTGGTGGGAGCCGGCGGCAAGCCTTGAGCACGATCCGGATCATTGGTGGCGCGTGGAAACGCACGCCGCTCGTGGTCGCGGCGGTTTCGGGGCTGCGCCCTACGCCCGACCGGGTCCGGGAAACACTGTTCAACTGGCTCGGGCAGCGCCTCGACGGGATTTCCTGCCTCGATCTTTTCGCCGGCAGCGGCGCACTGGGCCTGGAGGCGCTCTCGCGCGGCGCGCGCGAGGTGCTGTTTGTCGAGTCCGACCGACGTGCGGTGAGAGCCATCGAGCAGACTCTCGGCCGGCTGGGAGAAGAGCAGGTCCAGGGCCGTGCCGAGATCTGGAGCGCAGACGCGCTCTCGTCCCTAACCCGTTGCGCACGGCTGGGGCGACGCTACGATCTGGTCTTCCTCGACCCGCCCTACAGCGCCGGCGTGCTCGAGCGGGTGTGGCCGCTGCTTGGGCCGGTGCTCGCCGACCAGGCGCTGATCTACGTCGAGTCCGGGTCCGCGCTTGGCGACGCCGACCTGGCGGCGATCGCGCCGCAGTTGGGTGGCGGCCGATCGCTGCGGGCGCAGAAACGCGACCGCGCGGGTCAAGTCCACTATCATCTGCTGGTATCCACTGTCGCTGCTTCGGAGGCATGATGACCAAGGCGATCTACCCGGGAACTTTCGACCCGTTCACCCGCGGGCACGAGGATCTGGTGCGCCGCGCCGCGGGCATGTTCACCAATGTGGTGGTGGCCATCGCCGACAGCCGCGGCAAGGGCCCGGCGCTGAGCCAGGGGGAACGCGTCTCGCTCGCCCGCGCCGAACTTGCCGATTGCGCCAACGTGGAAGTGGTTGCGTTCTCGGGCTTGCTGGTCGACCTGGCGCGGGCGCACAAGGCCAAGATCGTGGTGCGCGGCGTGCGGGCCGTCTCGGACTTCGACTACGAGTTCCAGATGGCGGGCATGAACCGCCAGCTGATGCCCGAACTCGAGACCGTCTTCATGACCCCCAGCGACCGCTACCAGTTCGTATCCGGCACCCTGGTGCGCGAGATCGCCCGGATGGGTGGCGACGTCGAGCGTTTTCTGTCACCGGCGGTGGCGGCGGCGCTGCGCGCCAAGTTCCTGGGCGAGTGAGCCAGTGGCGCTGATCATCACAGACGAGTGCATCAACTGCGACGTCTGCGAACCGGAATGCCCCAATGAGGCGATCTCGCTGGGGCTCGAGATCTACCAGATCGACCCCGGGCGCTGCACCGAGTGCGTCGGCCACTTCGACGAGCCGCAATGCCGGCAGGTTTGCCCGGTGGCCTGCATACCGCTTGATCCCAACCGCCGTGAGACGCGCGAGCAGCTGCTTGAAAAGTACCAACGGCTGTATGCCCTGAAGCGATCTGCGCCCGGGTAGCTGGTAGCCGACTGTTCTTAAGTAATCTTGCGGCCAGTATAAATTTGCGCGCATACTGGTTTCAGTCCGTACGGGCAGGTCGCGGCAACACCCTGACTAAATGTCCAGCCTGACCGCGCCAGCCCCAAGCGGCTCGCATTGCTGAGACAGGAGGGGCACATGAGTTTCGCATCCAGACACCCGCTCCCGCTCCGGATAGTTTCCGGCGCTCTTTGGTTTTCCCTGACGATGGTCGCGGTGATCGCGGTGATTGCGCTGGCCGGCACCGGCATCAGCCTGGCAGTCAGCAGCTTCTGGAGGCTGCTCACCGGCGGCTGATCTGGCGCTTGAGCGGCCGGCGACCAGAGGTCGGTTGAGCACCACTCGCAGCCGGTTGCGCCGTCCGCGGTCCGGTGGGCGCCAGGCGGGTTATGCTAGCTGCTCAGCAACCGAGCATCCCCGCCCATGACCGACGACATCCCGACCCTGCGCCGCATCCTGGGCTCCTGCCACACCATTGCCATGGTCGGCCTCTCGGCCGACTGGTTCCGACCGAGCTATTTCGCCGCCAAGTACCTGCAGGAGCACGGCTACCGGATCATTCCGGTGAACCCGCGCTACGGCGAAGTTCTGGGCGAACGCTGCTACGCGCGGCTTGAGGAGATCCCGGAGCCGGTGGACATGGTCGATGTGTTCCGCAAACCGTCCGACGTGCTGCCGATCGCACGCAGTGCGGTGGCGATCGGCGCCAAGTGCCTGTGGCAACAGCTTGGCGTCATCAACCGCGAGGCCGATGAACTGGTCCGGGTCGCGGGACTCGATTCGGTGTTCGACCGCTGCGTCAAGATCGAGCACGCCCGGCTCTTCGGCGGGCTGCACTGGGTGGGTGTGAACACCAAGGTGATCTCCGCCCGGCGGCGGGTCTAGGAGGCGGGTGCGATGAGCGATCATGTCTTCAAGCCCGAGACCCTGGCGATCCACGCCGGGCAGATTCCCGATTCCGCCACCGGCGCCCGGGCACTGCCGATCTACCAGACCACCAGCTTCGTCTTCGACAGCGCCGACCACGCCGCGAGCCTGTTCAACCTGCAGACCTTCGGCAACGTCTATTCGCGGCTGAGCAACCCGACCGTGGCAGCGCTCGAGGAACGGGTCGCGGCGCTCGAAGGCGGCCGGGCCGCGGTGGCCTGCGCCAGCGGCATGGCGGCCGAGACCCTGGCGCTGATGACGATCCTGCAAGCGGGCGACCACGTGGTGGCGGCCGGCGCACTCTACGGTGGTTCGGTCACGATGCTCGCGGTGGCGCTCGCCAAGTTCGGCGTCGAAACCAGCTTCGTCGACGCCCGGGATCCGGCCTCATTCGCAGCGGCGATGCGGCCCAACACCCGGGCGGTATTCGCCGAAAGCCTCGGCAATCCGAGCCTGGTGGTGCTCGACATCGCGGCGGTGGCCGAGGTGGCGCACGAGCGCGGCGTGCCGCTGGTGGTCGACAACACCGTGCCCAGCCCGTTGCTGTGCAACCCGATCGCGCTCGGCGCCGACATCGTGGTCCATTCGGCCACCAAGTACCTGGCCGGACACGGCACCACGCTCGGTGGCGTGGTGGTCGAGAGCGGCCGTTTCCCCTGGGACAACGGCAAGTTCCCCGGCATGACCGAGCCTTCGACGGGCTACCATGGGGTGCGCTTCTACGAAACTTTTGGCGACTTCGGTTTCACCATGCGCTGCCGCATGGAAGGGCTGAGGGTGTTCGGCGCGGCGCTCGCGCCGATGAGCGCCTGGCAGATCCTGCAGGGCGTGGAAACGCTGCCGCTGCGCATGGAGCGGCATAACCGCAACGCGCTCGCGGTGGCCGAGTTCCTGCGCGAGCACCGGCGGGTGAGCTGGGTCAACTACCCGGGGCTGCCCGACCATCCCCAGCACGAGCTGCTGATGCGCCAGATGCGAGGCGCCTCCGGCTTGCTCTCGTTCGGGATTCGCGGCGGCATTGAGCCGGCGGTGAAGTTCATCGAGTCAGCCCAGTTCATGAGTCACCTCGTGAACATCGGCGACACCCGCAGCTTGATCAGTCATCCAGCCTCGACTACCCACCGCCAACTGGACGAGCAGCAGCTGGTCGCCGCGGGCGTGGGCCCGGACATGATCCGGATCTCGGTCGGGCTCGAGCACATCGACGACATTCTCTGGGACATTGACCAGGGGCTTGCCAGCACGGAGCAATCATCATGAGCATTTTCGACCAGGACCTGGAACGCAACAGCGCCAACTTCGTGGCGCTTTCACCGGTAAGTTTCGTCGAGCGCAGCGCCGAGATCTTCGGCGACCTCCCGGCGATAATCCACGGCGCGCGGCGCTATGACTGGGCGCAGGTCCGCGAGCGCGCGGCGCGGCTGGCCGCGGCCTTGCGCGGCCTCGGGGTGGCGCGCGGCACGACCGTCACCGTGATGCTGCCCAACGCCCCCGAGATGGTCGAGGCCCACTACGCGGTGCCGGCCTTGAATGCGGTGCTCAACACGCTCAACACCAGGCTCGATGCCGCGCTGCTTGCCTGGCAGATGAACCACTGCGAAACGCGGGTGCTGATCACCGACCGCGAGTTCGCGCCGATCATGGCGCGGGCGCTGGCGATCATGCGCAGCGACCATGACCGCATCCCGGTGGTGATCGACGTCGCCGACAGCGAGTACGACGGTCCTGGTGAAATGCTGGGGACCCATGAATACGAGGCCTTGCTCGCCGCGCACGAGCCGCTGGCCCGGCTCGAGGGGCCGCAGGACGAGTGGGATGCGATCGCGGTGAGCTACACCAGCGGGACCACGGGCGATCCCAAGGGGGTGGTGACGCACCATCGCGGCGCCTATCTCAACGCGGTGTGCAACGCCGCCACCTGGACCATGCCCCACTATCCGCGCTACCTCTGGACGCTGCCGATGTTTCACTGCAACGGCTGGTGCTTTCCCTGGACGGTGGCCATGCTCGGTGGCACCCATGTCTGCCTGCGCAAGGTCGAAGCCGGAGCGATCCTCGATGCCATTCGAGAGCACCGCGTCGACCATTACTGCGCCGCGCCGATCGTCCACAACCTGCTGCTAAGCACTGATCCGGCGCTGCGTGCCGGCATCACGCACCAGGTGCGCGCCATGGTGGCCGGCGCCTCGCCGCCGGAGGCAATGGTCGAGGGCATGGCGCGGATCGGTTTCGATCTCACCCACGTCTATGGGCTCACCGAGGTCTACGGTCCGGCTTCAGTGGCGGTCAAGCGCGTCAGCTGGAGCGATGAGAGCATGGCCGAGCAGGCGCGGCTCAACGCGCGCCAGGGCGTGCGCTATGCCCTGCAGGAGGGCATGACGGTGCTGGATCCGCAAACCATGGAAGAAGTCCCGGCCGACGGCGAGACCATGGGCGAGATCATGTTCCGCGGCAATATCTTGATGAAGGGCTACCTGAAGAATCCCGCGGCCAGCGCCCAGGCCTTTGACGGAGGCTGGTTTCACACCGGGGATCTGGCGGTGTTGGAGCCCGACCGCTATGTGCGCATCAAGGATCGCAGCAAGGACATCATCATTTCGGGCGGCGAGAACATCAGCTCGATCGAGGTCGAGGACGCGCTCTACCGCCACCCGGCGGTGCTGGCGTGCGCGGTGGTCGCCCGGCCCGATCCGAAGTGGGGCGAGACGCCGCTTGCCTATGTCGAGTTGCGACCGGGCGCGCAGGCGAGCGGGGAAGAGCTAATTGCCCACTGCAAGACGCTGCTGGCCAGCTACAAGGTGCCGCGCGAGGTACGCTTCGAACCGATTCCGAAGACTTCTACCGGCAAGATCCAGAAGTTCATGCTGCGCGCGCAGGCGAAGGGGGCGGTCTGAGAGCCTGGACGTCGCGGTGAAAGCTCACCAGCGCGATCTTGCGCTGGGTTCCGGGTGATTGATCCTCACAAGGTTCGCGTCACCTTCTGAATATTGGCGGGCGCGTCGGCGTCGAGCCCCGTGCGCCGGGCCACTTCCTCGCAGGCTAGTTGGGATAGAAAGGCGAATACCGGGGTGCGCGCCCAGCGTTCATCCGGCAATGGGATCGGCAGCCCGGCCTCGTGGCTGGAATCGGTGCCGATGGTGACGAAAGGCACGCTGCGCGCCAGCAGCGTGCTCACCACTGCCTGCGTGCTGGCCATCGTCTCGTCCGCGCCGGAAAACAGGACCAAGCGGCCCGAGGGATGGAACATCGCGATCGGTTTGTGCAGGAACTCGGCCGCTGAATAGCCGAAGGCTGGCATGCCCAGGCTTTACTGGGCCTTGAGCGCGGCATCCAAAGCACCCGCACAGGACGGTCCGCGCGCGACCCAGGCCACAGTCCTGCCTCCCTGCAGGAAGGTGGCCAGCGATTTGACTGTCTCTCCCGGCACCAGCGCGTCCATGGCGTCAGCTGCCTGTTCCGCGGCTTGCGCCAGGGGATAACCGGCTATTGCCGCGGCAGCAAAAAGCTGGGCCGTGAAGCTCTTGGTGGCCGGCGCCGCCATTTCGTCGCTGCAGTTCAGCCGATACACAGTGTCCGCGAGATCCACCAGGGGCGCGCTGGCGTGAGCCGCAGTCACCGCCACGGTCAGTGCCCCGCGCGCTTTGAGCCAGTGCATGGCCGCGGTGATGTCGGTGCTGTGACCGGACGCTGAGAAAGCGTAGGCCACGGGGTCGCTCCAATCAGCATCGGGCAGAGACTGGGTGGTCACCCAGGGCGGAACTCAATCGGAGGATGCCAACCAACCAGTCAATTCCAATAGAGGTATGAGTCTGAACGATTGGTCTTGACTTGCGAATTGCATATCAAGACTGATGGGGTCTGTGGAGCTTGTGGGCAAAGGGGAGCGCGGTGGATAAGTCGCGTCATTTTG
>JAHYJF010000475.1 GCA_019428955.1 Burkholderiaceae bacterium | reverse complement strand
GTGCTCTTCCGATCTATTGGCTCCGGCCGGGAGCGACCCGACGGTCACCGGCCAGGCATCCTTGGTGCGTTTTCCGGATTGGAATTTCGACCCTGAAGGGGGCCGAAGGCAACTCTGCGATCTGCTCGGCGTAGCCGAACTGCGTGGCCATGACGTCGCCGAACTGCCACTGGCGATCGGCGCCGCGGGAGCGCTGCTGACCTATGTGACCCACACCCAGGGGCGCGCCCCGGCTCACCTGCAGACCCTGCACGCCTGGCGCGACGACCACCATCTCGTCATCGACCAGGTGGCCAGGCGCAACCTCGAACTGGTCGAGCCGCTCGGGACGCACGACGGCGCCACTTTGCTCGACGTACTTGATCGCTGCCGGTGCAGCGCCGGCAGCCGCCTGCTGCGGCGCTGGGTCCAGGAACCATTGCGCGATGGCCGTGCCGCCGCCGCGCGCAACCGCCTGGTCGCGATCATGGCGGGGAGCGACAACCCCGGCGCACTGGCGCCTGCGGGCAGCGGCACCTCTGGCTCGGCACTGGCCGTGGTCCAGTCGTTGATCGCAGACACCGCCGACTTCGAACGCATCGCAGCGCGCATAGCGCTCGGCTCGGTGCGCCCGCGCGAACTGGCGGCCCTGCGCGATGCGGCACCGGCCTGCGTTGCCCTGGCGAGCCGACTGCTTGAGATCGACCGGGGCGCGTTCGAGCGCCCCGCCGCGGCCCTCGCACCGCCAGCCGCGGCGACCGAGCGCATCGCCCAGGCGCTCGCCGACGAGCCCGCGGCCCTGGCCCGCGACGGCTCAGTGATCAGGCCGGGATTCGACGCCGAACTCGACGAGTTGCGCGCCATCGACGGTGACTGCGACGACTACCTCTCGCAACTCGAATTGCGCGAGCGCGAGCGTACCGGGATAGCCAACTTGCGGGTGGGCTTCAACCAGGTCCATGGTTTCTTCATCGAAGTGACCCGCGGCCAGAGTACCCGTGTCCCCGATGACTACCGGCGCCGCCAAACGCTCAAGAATGCCGAGCGCTACATCACTCCCGAACTCAAGCAGTTCGAGGACCGCGCGCTGTCCGCCCGCGAGCGCGCGCTGGCCCGCGAGGGAGAACTGTTCAAGACGCTGGTCACGGAGCTTGGTGCGTCGGTGCGCGAATGGCAACTGCTCGGGCGCGCCGTAGCCGAAGTCGACGTGCTGGCCAATTTTGCCGAGCGCGCCGGCACCTTGGGCTGGGTCAGGCCCGCATTCACGACCGTGCCGACGCTCGAGATCCGGGGCGCGCGCCATCCCGTTGTCGAGGAGCGAGTCGAGAGCTACACCGCCAACGACTGCACGCTGCACGACCGCCGCCGGATGCTGATCATCACGGGTCCCAACATGGGCGGTAAATCGACCTACATGCGCTCGGTTGCGCTCATCGTGGTGCTGGCCTGCTGCGGCAGCTTCGTCCCAGCGAGCGAGTGCACCCTGGGCCCGATCGACCGGATATTTACCAGAATCGGCGCCTCCGACGACCTGGCCGGCGGACGCTCGACCTTCATGGTTGAAATGACCGAGGCGGCGACGATCCTGAACGCCGCCACCGAGCGTTCGCTGGTGCTGCTCGACGAGATCGGCCGCGGCACCTCGACCTTTGACGGGCTGGCACTGGCCCACGCGATCGCCGAACGGCTGGTGGTCCACAACCGCGCGCTGACGCTCTTCGCGACCCACTATTTCGAACTCACCGAACTCGCGGCCTACTACCCCGCCGCGGTCAACGTCCACCTTGCCGCCGCCGAGGGCCGCAGTGGAGTCGTCTTCCTTC
>JAHYJF010000079.1 GCA_019428955.1 Burkholderiaceae bacterium | reverse complement strand
CATCGTCATTAGCCTCTCAAGTTGCCGGCCGCCGACCATTGCTGAGGCGGCGAACTGGCGGGTGTGAACGAATTGACAGCGCCCAAAGTGTAAATTAGGAAGAAGTTAACTGCAAGTGAACTTATCAACCAGTCTGCGCGACGCGATGATTAACTTATACACCGTGTTATCCCCTGGTGATCAGCCGCCGAACGCCGAAGTTGGCCGTTGGCGCGCCACCTGGTGGCTGGCGCGCTGTTAGACTCGAGGCAACCTTTATCCTGCCCGGGGTCGGAATGACTGCAGAACCAGCTTGCTCGACTAGCCAGTTGTCGCAATATCAGGAGTGGCTCGAGCGCCGCAGTGCTCAGCGCTTCAGAGACTACCAGTCGCTTTGGCGCTGGTCCGTAGCCGATCTGGAAGGCTTCTGGGGTTCGCTCTGGGACTATTTCGCCGTCCAATCCCCGAGCGAATACCAACGCGTGCTCGCAGATCCTGTCATGCCCGGCGCCCGCTGGTTCGAGGGCGCCAAGGTCAACTACGCCCGGCAGGTGTTGCGCCATGTCGAGAGCGCTCATCAGGCGGGACGGCCGGCGATTATATTTGGCGGGGAAGGGCGCGAACTTGGCGAATTATCCTGGCCGGAGTTGTCGGCTCGCGTCGCCGCGCTGGCGACTCGCCTCGAGGCGATGGGCGTCGAACCAGGCGATCGAGTGGCGGCCTATCTGCCAAATATTCCCGAGACCGTCATCGCGTTCCTGGCGACCGTGAGCGTGGGCGCAGTCTGGTCGGTTTGCTCCCCTGAAATGGGGCCGGTGAGCGTGCTCGACCGCTTGCGCCAGATCGCTCCCAAAGTGTTGTTTTCCTGTCAGGGCTATCGCTATGGGGGCAGGGAGCACGAGCGCAGCGAGGTGGTGCGTACCCTGGTGGCGGAGTTGCCGACTCTTACCGACCTGGTCCTGGTGCCCGGCGCGCCCGGCATGGCGATTGATCCCGACTCGATCATGGCTGGGCCGCGGGTGACGAGCTTCGAGCAGGCCAGTATCGGGCAGCCTGCTCCAGGCTGGGAACCGCGCTGGGTGCCCTTCGAGCATCCCCTGTGGATCGTCTATTCGAGCGGCACTACCGGTATGCCCAAGCCGATCGTTCACAACCACGGCGGGGTGATTCTTGAGGCTCTGAAGCTGGGGGTGCTGCAAAACGATATCGGGCCAGAGGATCGCTTTCACTGGTACACGACCACCGGCTGGATCATGTGGAACTGCCAGGTCGGAGGGTTGCTCGGCGGAACCACGATTTGCATCTTCGACGGCAATCCGGGCTGGCCCGACTGGTCGACGCTCTGGCGGTTCGTCGGCGCTGCGGGAGTTACCTTCTTCGGCGCCGGGGCTGCCTACTACGCTGCGTGCATGAAGGCAGGAGTCGAACCCAACGAAGTCGCGGACCTGTCGCGGCTGGGCGCGCTGGGGGCTACCGGATCGCCGCTGTCCATCGAATGCTACGAGTGGGGCTACCGCCACGTGCGCCCGGATATCTGGTGGTGCGTGATATCGGGCGGGACCGATTTTGCCGGTGCGTTCATCGGTGGCAATCGCGATCTGCCGGTGGTGCCAGGGCAGATGCAGTGCCGTTGTCTGGGCGCAGCGGTGGCCGCGTGGAGCGACGATGGCCGGGAACTGATCGACGAGGTCGGGGAACTGGTGTGCACCCGGCCGATGCCCTCGATGCCGCTCTACCTGTGGGGCGACATGGACGGCGAGCGCTACCGCCAAAGCTACTTCGAGATGTTTCCCGGAGTCTGGCGCCACGGTGACTGGATTCGCATCACCGCTGATGGCGGAGCGATCATCTACGGCCGATCCGATACCACCATCAACCGGCTCGGAATCAGGATGGGTACCGCCGAAATCTACCGGGCGGTCGAGGCACTGCCGGAGGTCACCGACAGCCTGGTGGTTGATCTCGAATATCTCGGCCGTGAGAGCTACATGCCGCTCTTCGTGGTGTTGCGCGAGGGCGCGGCTCTTGACGCTCCTTCGCCCTCGGGTAACTCGAGTGGCGCTGTCCCTGACCTGGCCACCCACATAAAGGCGGTGATTCGTGCTGCACTCTCGGCCCGGCACGTGCCCGACGAGATTCTTCCGGTTCCCGAAATCCCGCGCACTCTGTCGGGTAAGAAGCTGGAATTGCCGATTCGCCGCCTGTTGCTCGGCGAGCCACCCGAGAAGGTGCTCAATCGCGACGCGATGGGCAATCCGGCGAGCCTGGAGTGGTTCATCGACTTCGCGCGCAGGCGCGCCGAGCGGCAATAAAAAAGGAGCCGACTGATGTCGGCCCCTATCCCGATACTGCGTTACCGCTGTCGTCAGAGTGTGAAGATCCAGGCGGCGATGTTCTCGAGATCTTCCTTGCTGGCTTTTTTCTTGACCTTGCCGTGGTCTTCGACTTTCTCGAAGGCCGCGATCAGCTTGGCGCTGTCCTTGTTGAACTTGGCGCTGACTGCCTTGTAGGCCGGGCCAACCACTTCCTTGTCGATAGCGTGGCACTTCAGGCAGCCGAGCGACTTGGCGGATGCTTGGCCCTTGGCGGCGTCGGCCGCCTGTGCTGCCGTAGCCAGCGACAGCGTCATTACGCCGGCGGCGAGGATTGATACCAGAAACTGCTTCTTCATCGTTGTCTCCTGCATGGTTGAAAGATAACCGCTCGCTTGCTTTGAATATTGTCGTCCACCTGCCCGACCGCTTCCTTAACGCGCCGGCGGCCGAGAGGTTGACTGCCGCTGGCTACAACTTCTTCTTCGACGCTGCCGCGCTGTCCTTGGCAGGTTGGTCACCACCCACCGGCAGCTTGGAGGTCACTATCGCCGGCCATTCACGGCCGTGGCAGGCCGGGTTCGAGCAGAACGACCCGCCGTCCTTGCCGACCTCGATCTTGCCGTGGCAGCCCTCGCACGAGTCGCGTTGCTGGATGGCGTGGTCGCGCATCCAGTTGGAGTTGCGGTGCGAACGCGGTTCGACATCATCAGGGTCGAGCGTCGACGGTACCGAGCGCACGCCCCCTTCACGCACCGTTTGCGGCAGGTTGTGGCAGACGTTGCACTGGAATTGAATGGTGTCGCCCTTTGCGTCCTCATGCTTGCCGTCATGGCAACGGAAGCAGCCCGGGAAGTCCTTGTGGCCGGTATTGAACGGGAAGCTCTTCCAGTTGTAGCCCTTGGCCGAGAACGACGATTGCAGCAGGATCCGTTTCATCGCCGCGGCGAACTGTTCCTCCAGTTCGTCCGAAGCCCGGACCGATTGGGGTATGGCATCGTCGACCAGTTTTTCGATCTTCGGCGCCAGTTCCTTGGCGGTTCCGCGCAGTTGATCGGCCACGCCGATCAACTGGAGTGCCCGAGCCTTGGCGTAGGGCAGCGCGCGGTCGATCTCGCCGCTGGCGATCGCCTCGTCGACCAGATCGGCCGGGTTGCGGAACTGATGCCCGACCGAACTGTGGCAGTCGACGCACTGCATGCGCATCCCGTGGGTCTTCTCGGGCACTTCCGCGCGGGTGATGCCCAGCGTCGAGTCGAAATACTCTTTGGTCGTGCCGTCTTCGTTGTGGACCACGACCAGCGCGATCTTCTGGTTCAGCGGATCGAGCGCGAAGTAGTCGACTTTTTGGGTGATGTGCCAGTGAATACCCTTGGATTTCTTGTTGCGGATCGTTCCAGAGCCGGTGTGCAGGGTAAGTGTGTAGCGGGTTTCGGTGCTGGCTTCGTCGATGTCATAGCGGACCTTTACCCGCACGCTGTCGTCGTGGACGACTTGCGGCCAGTGGCAGCCTTCGCACGAGTCGCGCAACGGGCGCAGCGTGGTGGCATGGCCAGGTCGCTCCCAGCCGACCATCATCAGCCAGAGCTGGTTGACGTGCTCGAGCTTGGCGGCCATCAGTTCCAGTGTCGGCAAGCGCCCTTCATGGCACTCGACGCATTGAACGCGGGCATGGACCCCGACGTCGTGGGCCCGCGGCTCTTCCGGATGGACCGCGTGGCAAGTATAGGTACAGAACCCGTTGCTGTTTTGCTGTTCCCAGGCGACGATGCCACCAGCACTCGCAGCCAGCAGCAGCCCGATCGCGATGATCACCGAGGTCAGCGTTACCTGTATCGAAAACGGCTTCCAGCCAATACCCATCCGAAAATCTCCCCATGCGGTCTTGCCCGCCGACAATCAATCTCAGTCTGCGAGCGAAAATACACCCGCACCAGCAATCGATGATGATGGCGTCGCGCGATTATCGCAAGAAATTATACTCACCCGATTTAGTACGGATTTGTACTAGCCGTCGTCGCTCGGGGTTGCGGGCCTTGAATTCCGTTTACCTCGGCTGGAATTGGTCAGATGATGTTCTGCCCTCCCGGCGTCATTCGGCGGCTCCCGCCTCGGGCTCGCTGCCGCGGGCCCGAATCTGGTATTTCTTCATCAGCGCCTGGAAGTTGGTGCGCTGCATCCCGGTTTCCTCGGCGCTGCGGGTCACGTTCCAGTCGTTGCGATCGAGTGCGTCAAGAACGAAGCGCCGCTCGATCTCCTCGACTGATTTCTCGCGGGCAATCTTCTTCACTCGCTTCAGCTCGTCGCTGGTGCGCGGCGTCGGTTGGTCGGGCAGGGGGCTGGAACCGGCGATTCCCGACAGGTGGGCTTCGCGGATCAGGGTCCCGTTGGCGAGTATTGCGGCACGGTGAATGATGTTCTCGAGTTCGCGAACGTTGCCCGGCCATTGGTAGTGCACCAGGGCGTCCAGCGCCGGATCGGAAAATTCCGCGACCTCCTTGCCCAATTCTTCTCGAAACCCCTTGAGGAAGTGAAATGCCAGCGCGGGAATGTCTTCGCGACGCTCGCGCAGCGGCGGCATATGGACCGGGAAGACGTTGATTCGATAGTAGAGGTCTTCGCGAAACGACCCCTGGGCGACCATCGCCGGGAGGTCCTTGTTGGTCGCGGTCAACAGCCGGATGTTGGTGGTGCGCGAGCGCGTGTCGCCCACCGCGCGGAACTCGCGTTCCTGGAGAACTCGCAGCAGCTTGGCCTGGATCGAAAGCGACAGGTTGCCGATCTCGTCAAGTAACAGCGTGCCGCCGTCGGCAGCCTCGAACATCCCGGTCTTGTTGCTGATCGCCCCGGTAAAGGCACCCTTGACGTGCCCAAACAGTTCGCTTTCGAGCAAGGTCTCGGAGAGCGAATTGCAGTCAACCGCAAAAAACGGCTTTTCCCGGCGCAGGCTGTTGTAGTGGATGGCGCGGGCGATCAGCTCCTTGCCGGTGCCGCTTTCGCCGGTGATCAGCACCGTGGAGTTGGTCGGCGCGCACTGCGATATCAGGCGATACACCTTCTGCATCGCGGGTGACGAGCCGATGATGTTCTCGAAGCGGTACTTGGCGCCGATCTCGGTGCGCAGGTTGGCGTTTTCACGCAGCAGCTTGCGGCGTTCGAGGGCGCGCTCTACCGCCATGCGCAATTCGTCCGGGTCGAACGGCTTGGAGATGTAGTCGAAGGCTCCCAGTTTCATCGACTGGACCGCGGTGTCGATCTCGGCCAACCCGGTCACCATGATCACGTCGATGTCCGGGTAACTCTCCTTGACGCGGCGCAGCACCTCGAGCCCGCTCATCCTCGGCATCATGATGTCGAGAATCATCAGGTCGATCGCGGCATCGGCGATGCGGGCCAGCCCGGCCGGGCCGTCGGAAGCTGCGAGTACCTCGTAGCCGGCCTCGGTAAGGATGCGGGTGCAGCTGCGCACGATCACTTCCTCATCGTCGACGATCAGGATCCTGGCGCTCATGCCTTGGTGCCCTCCTTTGGTGCCGGTGCTTCAGGTGGGTTGATGGGCAGGTACACCCGGAAAGTGCTGCCTGCGCCGAGCGTGCTTTCGACCTCGATCGACCCGCCGTGGGCCTTGACGATGCCGTGGCTTACCGACAAGCCCAGACCCGTCCCCTTGCCGACATCCTTGGAGGTGAAGAAGGGGTCGAAGATCTTCTTCAGGTTGGCCGGCGGGATGCCGCAGCCGGTGTCGATCACTGCGATCTCTACCATGGGCACGGGGGCCATGCCGGGTTCGGGACTGCGGGGTCGTGGGCAGCGGCGCGTGCGCAGCGTTATCCGCCCTGATTTCTCGATGGCGTCGCGGGCATTGGCCAGCATGTTCATCACCACCTGCTTGACCAGGTCGGCGTCGATCCACACCTCGGGCAGCTCGGGGTCGAGATCGAGCTCGATCGCGACATCGTCGAGCGATGCCGGGCGTTCGAGAATCCGCGCTGTCTCCTCGACAATTCGGTTGAGATCCTGGTACTTGGTTTCCGGGGTCTTGTCGCGCGCGAAGTCCAGCAGCCGGCGGATGATCGTTGCGCAGCGCTTGGTTTCCCTGATCACCAGGTCCAGGTCTTCGGCATCCGGGCTGCCGTCGGGAAGCTTCTTGCGCAGCAGTGAAGTGAAGGTGAGCACGCCGGTCAGGGGGTTGTTGAGTTCATGGGCGATTCCTGAGGCCAGCAGCCCCACCGACGCGAGCTTCTCGGTGCGCACCGCCTCTGCCTGGGCGACGTGGAGTTCGCGCGTGCGCTCGTCGACCTTGATCTCAAGGGTGTGGGCCCAGTCCCGCAGCGCCTCCCGGGAATCGCGGAGCGCCCCGGTCATGGCGTTGAATGAGCCGGCCAGCCGCCCGAATTCGTCGCCGCTGCGCACCGGAATCTTCAAGTCGAGATCACCGGAAGCGATGGCGTGTGCGCCTCTCCCGAGGTCGTGCAAGGGCACCTGGACCAGGCGGTTGACCACAAATCCGAACACCGGCGCCACCACCAGGACGAATATCGCCGACAGTGCGGCGATGGTGAGCGAGGTCGAGCGCATCGCGGCATCGACGTCGTCGAGGCGGTAGACGATGTCGAGCACCCCAAGGACCGTAGTGGCCTTGTCGTGGGCATGGCAAGTGGCCTGGCACGTGGGATCGTTGTTGATGACCGTCATCGAGCCGAACAGCCTTCCGCCCTCGGGTCGCGAGTAGATCCGCGATCGCCCACCCGCCGGGACCTGCTCCAGGGGACGCTCGCTGGCGTGGCAGGAGACGCAGGCGTCGGAGCGGCGGTCGACCAGTCGACCGATCTCCGAGGTGAGCGACGAATACATGATCCGGCCACTTTTGCTGACGATCCTGACCTTTTCGATGTCGGCCTCACGGCCGATGTCCTGGAGGATGCTGTGGACGTAGGTTGGTTCGTTCTGCAGCATGGCGAAGCGGGTGCTCTTGGTGATCACTTCCGAGAGCTGGTTGACATGAGTCTCGGCCGCGT
This sequence comes from Burkholderiaceae bacterium, assembly GCA_019428955.1. Taxonomy (GTDB): domain Bacteria; phylum Pseudomonadota; class Gammaproteobacteria; order Burkholderiales; family Burkholderiaceae_E; genus JAGXFR01. The sequence goes on along the minus strand of JAHYJF010000079.1, from coordinate 5,681 downwards.
GCAGCAGCAGCTGCTGCTGGTGCAGCACGATCGTCACGGCAAACAAGATCATCGCCAGGATCAGGGCCAACGCCAGGGCGACGCTGACCTTGAACTGCAGCGTCCTGGGAAACATCGGCGAGCTGATATTCCTGGTGATCACGGTGTGGTTGTGAAGAACTTAAGCTTAACGTAGATTCATCAAAGGCTCATTCTAGCCTCTTAACGCCTCGTTAGGACTGTTCAACTTCGTTTGTATAAAAATAATATTGACTGCGACGCTGTCGGTCGGCGCAAAAACAACACTCTGCCAAGACCTGTCAATGTCGTCCGCTTCGTCGGTTGTGGCGCTCCAGGCAGCGCTACCGGCAGGCTTTCGAGCCAGATTAAGAAAACTCTTCAAAAGCGTTATACAGTGATATCATTCCTTAACAGTAAATTAGAAGACCATGCAGCGATTGGGTCGTTGATGCTGGTCTGTTAACCCGGAGAGGGCACGATGAGGGAAGTCTGGATCGTTAGCGGTAGGCTGGCGCAGGTTGTTCCAGCATTCGGCAAATGGTCGATGGCATTGCTGGCGGCTACTTACGTTGCCTCGGGTATAGCCGCCCCGACCCCTAAAGCTGATGTTGTGCCGCCGCTGCCGTTTGCGGCGCAGGTCTGCCTGACCTGCCATGAGCCAGACCAGGTTGGCAAGTTCATCGCCGCCGGCAAACCGTTGGTCCGCCATTCACAGTTCGCCGAGTTGCAGGATTCGGTGCACGTGGACCTCGACTGCACCGATTGCCACGTTGACCGCGAGTTGTTGCCCCCGGTCGGCGCGGAGCGTCAGTCGAAGCAGGCGCGGGAGTTCACGATCGCGATGTCGGAAAACTGTCGCGATTGCCACAAGCAGGAAGCCAAGAAGGGCGATGGCAGCATTCATGCAGCCCGGTTGCGCGACCAACAGCTGCTGGCGCCAGTGTGCGCTGACTGCCACACCGCCCACTCGGTCAATCGCAAGGTAGTCGAGGGCGACGCCTGCCTCGCCTGTCACAACGAGGCCCTCGGGCTGCACGCCAAGTGGTTGCCCAACACCCGGCGCCATCTCGAAGCGGTTGCCTGCGCGGTCTGCCATGCGCCGGCTGGCAAACCGATGGTGGTGCTGGCGCTGGTCGATCGCGGGACCCGCAAGCAGGTTGCGCATGGCGCTGGCGCCCAGGACTATGGCGAACAGCTTGCCAAGGTCGACGCCGCCGGAGATGGCATTGATCCGGTCGAACTTCGCGCTCTGCTGGCACTGGTCAACGCCGACGCAAAGCTTCCACCGGTGGGTCTGCGCGGTCGGATGGAACTGATGGTGCCATCCGACGAACATGGCCTGGCTGACAACACCAAGGCCCTGCGGCTGTGTGCCAGCTGCCATGTTTCGCGCGCCGATGCCTTCCAGCGCGTCGCGCTGTCATACATTGATGCCGATGGCAAGCGGGTGCGCTACCCGGCCCAGCGCGAGGTTCTGACCTCGATCTATTCGATCGATTCGTTGCGTGAGTTCTATGTCGTGGGCGGGACTCGCATCGAACTGCTCGACCTGGTGTTGCTGATGGCGGTGTGCGGTGGAATTGCCATGCCGATCGGTCACCAGCTGATCAGGCGGTTGATTGTCGGCCAGGGCAAGTCGCAGCAGTCTTCCGAAGACCATCAAGCGAAAAAGTAGGCAGCGGAGAGAAAAGATGACCAAGATCTATGTCCACCCGCTGCCGATCAGGTTGTGGCACGGGGTCAACGCTTCGGGTTTCGTGCTGATGATCCTGACCGGGTTTCAGCTGCGTTTTGCCGGCACCCTCGATCTGCTGCCGTTCCAGACGACGGTGGATGTGCACAACTGGATAGGCTTCGTGCTGATCGCCAACTTCTTCGTGTGGTTCCTCTTCTATCTGTTTTCGGACCGGGTCCGGTCCTATCACCCCGACCTCAGTCCGCGGCGGCAATTTGCCCGCACCTTCAGCCAGATGCAGTACTACGGCTACGGGATCTTCAAGGGCCAGCCCAACCCGCACAAGCTGAGCATCTACGACAAGTTCAATCCATTGCAGAGCATGCTCTACCAGATCGTCATGCTGCTGGCGGTGCCGCTGGTGGCAGTCACCGGGCTGCTGCTGTGGGACTCCCACCTGTTCAAGCCAGTAATGGCGTTCTTCGGTGGGACCCGGGTGGTGGGAACGGTTCACGTGCTATTGTTCATATTCTTCTGTTTCTTCATCGTGATGCACGTCTACCTGGGTAGCCTCGGCCATACCGTTACCGCGCACTACAAGGCGATGTTCCTGACCGGCTACGAGGATGCCCACGACGATAGTCCGGCCGACCAGAGTTAGGGCTGCTGACGAGGCCGCCTGGGGCGTTCCGTGAGAAGATCGCATATCGGGTCGCCGTGAGGCGGCTCCCTGGAGCCGGAGCGCGATGGCGCATCCGGTGCGATTGACGCACGCCGAGGCCGCGCCCCGGCAAAGGGTAGTGGCATGGGCCGCGAGACCGGGAATGAACGCTTCGACACGCAGAGCATGGCGCTTTTTTGCGACTTCGAGAACGTCGCGCTGGGCGTCGAGGAATCGAAGTACAAGAAGTTTGACATCGACAAGGTGCTGGAACGCCTGCTGCTCAAGGGCAGCATCGTGGTCAAGAAGGCCTACTGCGATTGGGAACGCTATCGGGCGTTCAAGGCGCAGATGCACCAGGCTTCGTTCGAATTGATCGAGATTCCGCACGTCCGGATGTCGGGCAAGAACTCGGCCGATATTCGTATGGTGGTCGACGCGCTGGACCTGTGTTACACCAAGGCCCACGTCGATACCTTCGTGATCATCAGCGGTGATTCCGACTTCTCACCGCTGGTCAGCAAGCTGCGCGAGAACAACAAGACCGTGATCGGCGTCGGGGTCAAGAACTCGACCTCTGATCTCCTGATCGCCAATTGCGACGAATTCATCTTCTACGATGATCTCGTTCGCGAAGAACCGCCCGCGCGGCAACGGACGCGCAAGCCGGCGGTCAAACGTGCTGCTGGCAAGACCAAGGACGCCAAGGACGCCAAAGCGCCCGCTCCGGCAGCCGAGACCGAGGCCGAGACCGAGGCCGACGACAAGACGCAGGAGGCGATCGACCTGGTGGTGTCGACGATCGAGGCGATCGCCGAAGAACGCGGCGAAGACGAGAAGATCTGGGGCTCGATGGTCAAGCAGACGCTCAAGCGGCGCAAGCCTGGTTTCAACGAGACCTACTACGGGTTCCGGACCTTCAACCGCCTGCTCGAGCAGGCCCGCGACCGCGGCCTGATCGCTCTCGACCAGGACGACAAGTCCGGCGGCTATATCGTGCGCGGCATCGCTGGCGACGCGCCCTGACGAAGCGTTGATGGACGTGCGCGATCCAGCGCTCAGCGTTAATGCCGCCGAGGTCGAGTTCACCGCGATCCGGGCGCAGGGTGCCGGCGGACAGAACGTCAACAAGGTGTCGAGCGCGCTGCAGTTGCGCTACGACATTGCGGCGGCGTCGCTGCCGGAGGGCGTGAAGGATCGCTTGCGCGCCTTGCCTGATCGGCGGATCACTACCGAAGGAGTGGTGGTGCTCAAGGCACAGCGCTATCGGACCCAGGAGCGCAACCGCGCCGATGCCCTGGAGCGCCTGCAGCGCTTGATCGATGGGGTCGCGGCCGAACCGATAGTGCGCCGGCCTACCCGGCCAACGCGGGCATCACAGCGTCGTCGGCTGGACGACAAGACCCATCACGCCCGCCTCAAGGCTTTGCGGCGCACGGTAGGCGAGTAGCGCGACCGTGCGCCCCTACTGGGCGCCGACGAAGCGGTTGCGGCCCTCGTTCTTGGCACGGTAGAGCGCCCCGTCGGCGGCCGCGAGCAGTCTCGCGGCCTTGTTCCCCGGGATCGGAACAATCGCTGTCACGCCGATGCTGACCGTCACGAAGCGGTGGGCCGAGCTGGGTTGCGAGATCTGCTTGGCGTATACGGCCTCGCAAATCGCTCGGGCTACGTTGCTTGCACCATTGAGATCAGTGTCAATCAACAATACCGCCAGTTCGTCGCCCCCATATCGTGCCGCAAAGTCCGTTGGACGGTGAACGCAGCTAGAAATGGCAGCGGCCACGGCTTTCAGGCAATCGTCGCCGGCCAGGTGGCCGTAGGTGTCATTGAATTCCTTGAAATGATCAACGTCGATCAGCAATAGCGCAATCGGATACTCGCTGCGGATCGCTCGCTGCCATTCGGAAACAAGCACCAGGTCGAAATGACTGCGATTGGCGATGCCAAGTAATCCGTCGGTTTGCGCGAGGACCGTCAATCGCTGGTTGGCAAGGCGTAGATGATCATTAATCAGGTCAAGTTCGGCTGTACGGTCCGTCACGCGCTGTTCCAACTGCTGGTTGGCGCTGACCAGGTGGCCGTTGAGTCCGGTCACTACCTGATAGAGATTGGCAATTGCGTGAAGTAGCGATTTGGTGCTGCGGCTGGCTTCCTCAGTTTCCGCTATGTAGGCTTGTTCCGGCGGCTCGCCGCAGGCGATCCGGTGGATCTGCCCGGCCATGGTCTGGTCCATTCTGAGAATGTGGTGCCCGAGCCAGGCGATCAGGAATTCAACTATCGACTGCGGGTGCTCGACCAGCGTGTGGCGAATGCTGGCAAGCGCCTGGACTTGGGCAACAAATTCGGCATGGGCCCGGAGGTGAGCTTCGATGTGGGTCGTCCAGAGGTGGGCTTCGCGCATCAACCCTTCTTCTTCAGCGAAGTGATACTCGGCGTACTCAATCAGGTTCGTAATGAGTCCGTCGATAGCAGAAGTATCACCCCAGGTACCCGTGGTAATTGCGTCGCTGAGCTCGTTGAACAGATCGACCAGGGAATGATGCTGGGTATCAATCGTATCGATTCCGGTTATGAAATTACCGTCCCAGACAAAGATGCTAGGCTGTTGGTTCAATTGCAGTCCCTTGGAATTGAAAAAAACATAGTAAGATATTGTCGCTAACTAATATTGGAGAAAAGCATGGAGCTAGGTTCAATGACCGTAGAACAGTTGCGCAAGCTGCAGGTCTCTGCCTCCGAAGAGCTTAAGAAACGGGAAAAGGCCGAGAAACGCAATGCGCTAAAGGCAATTCGGGAATTGGCCGAAGCGCGCGGCTTCTCGCTCGATGAATTGTTCGAGGAAAAGCAGGCCCGCGCCCAGCGTACCAAGGGCGTCGCCAAATACCGCAATCCCGCCGACGCCAGCCAGACCTGGACCGGTCGTGGCCGCAAGCCGGTGTGGGTACTCAGCTGGCTGGCCGCGGGGAAGTCCATCGAAAAGCTCGCGATCTAAGTCAGGTCCGGGGCGCTGCGTTGGCAGCGCCCGAGACGATCTGCAGGGCCAGGGCCTCGGCGACGCGAATGCCGTCTATCGCCGCCGACATGATTCCGCCCGCCTGGCCGGCACCTTCGCCGGCCGGATAGAGTCCTGCGGTACTCACGCTTTGACAGTGCTGGTCGCGAGGGATGCGCACCGGGGAAGAAGTGCGCGTTTCCACCCCGGTCAGAACCGCGTCGGCCATGCTGAATCCGGGGATCGAGCGCTCGAACGCGGGAATGGCCTCGCGGATGGCGGCGACTGCGTACTCCGGCAGGCAGCCGGCGAGGTCGCAAGGCTGTACCCCCGGTTGGTACGAAGGGACTACC
>JAHYJF010000474.1 GCA_019428955.1 Burkholderiaceae bacterium | reverse complement strand
AGTATCTCCTTTCTGGCATAATGCTGCTCTGCAACAAAGCGGTATCTATAGTGGTCAAAACCTGATTCGCGGGCCGCCCCGAATTGTTTTCGCCGAGGAGATTTTGTCTTGAACAGTGCTTCTTTCCTGCTGGTTATCGTCGGGTTGCCGACTTCCTACCTGGCCTATCGTGGCCTGGCCAGAGGGTTCGCGCAGCTGCGCCAGCGCAACATGCGTCAGCGTACCCGGGCTCGCCACCGGTAAGTATCCCCCGGCAAAGCCGGGGGCATTAGTTTGTGAGCCGCTCAAAGCGGCTGATCGGGATCGCTAACGCGGCCCCGCATTCTTGGAATCACCGAAACGGTGATCACTCATCTCCACAGGCCAAGCTGTTCCGAGCGTTCGTCTTCCTGTTCCTGCTTTTTGATGTACTCGCGGATCGCGGCCTCATCGCGACCCACCGTCGATACAAAGTACCCTCGGGCCCAGAAGTGCTGCCCGACGAAATTGCGCTTGCGCTCCCCGTACACTCGGGCCAGGTGAATCGCGCTCTTGCCGTTGATGAATCCGATCACCTGCGACACCGCATACTTCGGCGGGATCACGATCATCATATGCACGTGATCCGGCATCAGATGCCCTTCCTCAATCCGGCTCTCCTTCTGCGCAGCCAGCTTCTTGAACACCTCTCCGAGGTGGCGACGCAACTCCCCGTACAACGTCTTCCTTCGACACTTGGGAATGAATATCACGTGATATTTGCAGTCCCATGCCGTGTGGCTCAAACTTTCAAACCTGTCCTGTCCATCTGGTCTCTTCCTCTCGTGTGCTTGGCGGCTCACGTTTGGAAGTTTCCACGATGGACACCCCAGAAAACGTCAAACTTCTACTGCCTCCCCGGCAGAGCCGGGGGACCTCCCTTGGTAGCTAGTTCCGCAGCGCCGCTGGGCATTGCGGCGCGCTGCCGACGATGCCGGCTCAGTCTTGCTGGTCGTCGAGCGCCAACTGACGCTGGGGTGACTCGGCCTGGTCGGTTCCGGAATCGGGCCTCTGCAATGAGCCGGCGCGCACCCCCAGCAGCCGCAGCCGGCGATCGAGCGGCACCCGGCGCAGGCAGGTGGTGGCCGCGCTGCGGATCGCGGCGGCATGGTCGACCGGCACCGCCAGCGTCTGGTCGCGGGTGACGGTGGAGAAATCGGCGTAGCGCAATTTGACGCCGATGGTGCGCGCCGCCCACCCTTGGCGCTGCAGATCTTGCGCCAGGTGCTGGCACAAACTCGTGAGCGTTTGCGCCAGTTCGGCACGGTCGGAACGGACGTGCAGGTCGCGCTCGAAGGTGGTCTCACGGCTGACCGATTTGGGGTCCGATCTGGTGACCACCACCCGGTGGTCGATGCCATTGGCCGCTTCCAGCAACCACGCGGCTTGGTTGGTGCCGAAATGTTCCTGCAGCAGCCCCTCGTCGGCGTGCGCCAGCTCGCCGATGGTGGCTATCCCCATTACTGCGAGGCGCTCGGCGGCCCGCGGCCCGATACCGTTGATCCGGCGTGCCGGCAGCGGCCAGATCCGCTCTGGCACATCTGCCAGCGAGAGGATCGTCAGACCGTCCGGTTTTTCGAGGTCGGAGCCGATCTTGGCCAGCAGCTTGTTGGGCGCGATACCGATCGAGCATTTCAGGCCGGTGGCCTCATACACCGCCGCCTTGATGCTGCGGCCCAGCGCAAGGCTCTTGTCGGGCAGGTCGCTCAGGTCGACATAGATCTCGTCGATGCCACGGTTCTCAATCTTTGGGGCAATGCGCGCGACCGCCGCCTTGAAGCGCCGCGAGCAGTCCCGGTAGGC
>JAHYJF010000078.1 GCA_019428955.1 Burkholderiaceae bacterium | reverse complement strand
GGCAAGCGGCTTGGCTACCTTGACCGCCGCAGTTACCTCGGGGCGGGGGGTGGGCGCCGGCATGTTGGGGTCGCGCAGGACGCCCTTGACCAGCGCCTCCTGGCGCTTGACCGGGGCTGCCAGCTTCGCTTCGAGATAGGTGTTCTCCTCGCTCGGGCCGTCCGCGATCGAGAAGCTCGAGCGGTAGTTGGCCAGACGCTCGTCGTCGTGGCGCATGCGCTCGATCTTGTAGTGCGGCGTCTCGATGTACTTGTTGGGGATCAGTACGATCTCGACCTTGAGCCGGGCCTCGAGCTTGGCGATCTCGGAACGCTTTTCGTTGAGCAGATAGGTTGCAACCTCAACCGGGACCTGGGTGTAGATGGCGGCAGTGTTTTCCTTCATCGAGTCTTCTTGGATGACGCGCAGGACGTGCAGCGCCGAAGATTCGATGTCACGTATCACGCCTGTGCCATTGCAGCGCGGGCAGGTGATGTGGGTGCCTTCGTTCAGAGCGGGGCGCAGCCGCTGGCGCGACAACTCCATCAGGCCGAAGCGGGAGATCTTGCCCATCTGCAGGCGTGCCCGGTCGTAGTGCAGGGCATCCTTGATCCGGGCTTCTACCTCGCGCTGGTTCTTGGCGTTCTCCATGTCGATGAAATCGATCACGATCAGTCCGCCGAGGTCGCGCAGTCGCATCTGCCGGGCGACCTCGTCGGCCGCCTCGAGGTTGGTGCGCAGCGCCGTCTCCTCGATATCCGAACCCTTGGTGGCGCGCGCCGAGTTGACGTCGATCGCCACCAGTGCCTCGCTGTGGTCGATCACGATCGCGCCGCCCGAGGGCAGCGGCACGATCCGGGCGTAGGCGGTCTCGATCTGGTGTTCGATCTGGAAGCGCGAGAACAGCGGCACTTCGTCTTTGTAGATCTTGACGCGGCTGACCAGGTCGGGCATCACATGCCCCATGAACTGGCGCGCCTGTTCGTAGATTTCGGGCGTGTCGATGAGCAGTTCGCCGACGTCGACGGTGAAATAGTCACGAATCGCGCGGATTACCAGGCTCGATTCCTGATAGATCAGGAACGCCCCCGGGGCGGACTTGGCGGCACCCTCGATGGCCTGCCAAAGCTTGAGCAGGTAGTTGAGGTCCCACTGCAGTTCTTCTCCGGCGCGCCCCAGTCCGGCGGTGCGCGCGATCAGGCTCATTCCCGCGGGATACTCGAGGGAGTCCATCACTTCGCGCAATTCCTGGCGTTCCTCGCCCTCGACGCGGCGCGAGACACCGCCGCCACGGGGGTTGTTGGGCATCAGGACCAGGTAGCGGCCAGCGAGCGAAATGAAGGTCGTCAGGGCCGCGCCCTTGTTGCCGCGCTCTTCCTTGTCGACCTGGACGATGAGTTCCTGGCCCTCGCTGAGCACGTCCTGGATGCGGGCCTTCGAGACTTCCACGCCGGCCTTGAAATAGATCCGGGAAATTTCCTTGAAGGGCAGGAAGCCGTGGCGCTCTTCGCCGTAATTCATGAAGCAGGCTTCGAGGCTGGGCTCTACGCGGGTGATAACCCCTTTGTAGATGTTGCTCTTGCGTGATTCACGGCCGGCCGACTCGATGTCGATGTCGATGAGTTTCTGCCCCTCGACAATGGCGACGCGCAACTCCTCGGCATGGGTTGCGTTGAACAGCATTCGTTTCATTCTGACTACTCCCGGCGTCAACAGGCGTGGCCGACGCGAAAACCAGCGGGAGATGCGAATGCAACAGCGAGAGACGAGCGCGAAGCGGTGTTGCCGCTAGCGTTGGGCCTGCGAGCGATTCCCGCGCAGGCCGACGCCCGGTAGTGCGCGTATCGGCACTCTGGTTCGTGGTTGCTGCGAGTTGTTCAGTGGGTTCTGCACAGGTTTTGCCGGCCTGCGAATCTACGCAAGCCGCTCGTATAGTTCTCGATGAATTCGCATCTTCCCGCGCTCCGTTCTTAAGGCTCGGAGCCGCGGTTCCAAGTATTCTTCCTGCCGTCTGTGATTCTCTGGGTACCGGTAGAATCGGAACCCTCGGCACGTCGTTAACAATCGTGGTGTGGCCGGATTTGGCTCGGGTAGTCGGTCGTTTACGACCACTGCACCCGCTGCTGCAAATCCTCACTGCCCGACTTTACAACGCCTGCCATCACTTTGCGGCCCCGTGAGTATAGCAATTTGAAGATCTTAGGTACACAAGTTCAAGCGCAATCTGGGTCCGGCGGCGGTTCGGCCGGCTCATCTGAGCTGGGGGCGAGCGGGGTCGCCGGGCAGGTAGTGCTGGTTAGTATCGACGCGAACAGCGCCGGCCAGCGGCTCGACAATTTCCTGATCCGAACCTGCAAGGGGGTGCCACGCAGCCATCTCTACCAGCTGATTCGCAGCGGACAGCTGCGCATCGACGGGCGCCGCACCAAGGCGGACCATCGGCTGCAACTGGGCGAACAGCTCCGGATTCCGCCGCTCAGGTTGGCCCAGCCGGAGCAGGTCAAGGGACGCGGGTCTTCGCAGCTGGCCGCTGCCGCTGGTGGGCGGCTGCCGATCGTCTATGAGGACGAGGGTATAGTGGCGATCGACAAACCCGCTGGACTGGCGGTCCATGGCGGCAGCGGCGTGGTCAGCGGCGCGATCGAACAGTTGCGCGCCGCGCGCCCGCACGAACCCTTCCTGGAGCTGGTCCACCGGCTCGATCGCGAGACCTCGGGCGTGCTGCTGTTCGCCCGCAAGCGGCCCTGGCTGCTCGAGCTCCATCGCCAGTTGCGCGAGCGCAGTACCGACAAGCGCTACCTGGCGATCGTGAACGGACGTTTTCCCAAGCGCACCAAGACCATGGCTTCGCCGCTGCAGCGCTACCTGACCGGCGAGGGCGAGCGCCGGGTTGCGGCTCACCCAGAGGGCCAGGAGGCGCGCACCAGGATCACCGGGTTGGCCTCGGTGATCGTACCGAATCTCGGTGAATTCAGCCTGGTCGAAGCCGAGTTGCTGACCGGCCGGACCCACCAGATCCGGGTCCATCTGGCCGACGCCGGGTTCCCGATCGCGGGCGACGACAAGTACGGCAATTTCGAGACCAACCGGCTGTTGGCCAAGCACGGACATCGGCGGATGTTCCTGCACGCGGCGCGCATCAGCTTCCGGCACCCTCAATCCGGGCGATTAATGACGATCAAGGCGCCCTTGTCGGCCGCCTTTGTGGCGCTCGTTCCTGCGGCAGGATCAATCAATGAGTGAGCCCGGATACAAAGTGGTGGTGTTCGACTGGGACGGAACCCTGATCGATTCGACCAGCGCGATCGTCGCGGCGATCCGCGGGGCCGCAGCCGACCTGGGTCTCGAGGTGCCCAGCCACGAGCAGGCGTCGCACGTCATCGGCCTGGGGCTGCGCGATGCCATCCGCACCGCAGTGCCCACGATTGGCGATTCCCAGGAAGACGCCTTCATCGACCGCTACAAGGTTCATTTCTTCCAGCGCGACCCGCACCTGCAGCCCTTCGAAGGCATCGTCGAGGTGCTCGACGCGCTGGCGCAGACTTCGTCCTGGCTGGCGATCGCCACCGGCAAGTCACGGGTGGGGCTCGATCGCGCGTTGCGCCAGACCGGCTGGAAGGATCGCTTCATCACCAGCCGCTGCGCGGACGAGGGATCTCCCAAGCCGGCTCCCTGGATGCTCCAGGACATCTGTGCCGAACTGGGGGTCGCGACTTCGGAAGCGCTGATGATCGGCGATACGACCCACGATCTGGGCATGGCACGGCGAGCCGGATCCGCTGCAATCGGCGTAAGCTACGGTGCACACCCCCGCAGCGCGCTTGGCGGTGAACCGGCGCTGGTCCTGGTAGATACGGTGGCGCAACTGCGGGCCGAGGTGCTGGCCCGGGTCTGAATCGTGTCCCGCCCCGGATCGGCCGCAAAGCAGCGAGGTGATCAGATGGAAGATCTGGAAAGTGGGCAGCGCGCCAGTGGTTGGGAGCGCAGCCTGATCGAACGGTTCGCCCGCGAGGTCTTGCGCGAGAAGCGCAGGAACAGGCGCTGGGGCATCTTTTTCAAGCTCGCGTTCCTGGCGCTGGTCATTGCCGGCCTGCTGGTGATGGCTGGGGTCTGGGATTGGGACGATCTGCCGGTGCGCTCGGAACGCCACACCGCGCTGATCGAATTGAACGGCGTGCTCGAGTCTGACGGTCCGGTTTCGGCCGATAACCTGGTCGGCGCACTACAGGACGCCTTCAAGGATAAGCACACTGCCGGCGTGGTGCTGAGGATCAACAGCCCCGGTGGCAGTCCGGTGCAGGCGGGAATCGTCTATGACGAAATTCGTCGCCAGCGCCAGCTCTATCCCAAGATTCCCCTTTACGCCGTGATCGAGGATCTGGGCGCTTCGGGGGCCTACTACGTGGCCGCGGCCGCCGACCGAATCTACGTCGACAAGGCCAGCCTGGTGGGGTCGATCGGAGTCCTGATCAACGGCTTCGGCTTTGTCGGCACCATCGACAAGCTCGGGGTCGAACGACGGTTGATCACGGCCGGGAGCAACAAGGGTTTCCTCGACAGCTTCAAACCAGTCAGCCCGGAGGAGCTCGCCCACGCCAAGGGCATGCTCGCCGAGATCCACGCGCAGTTCATCGCGGCGGTGCGCCAGGGTCGGGGAGAGCGCCTCAAGGCCGACGCCGACGTCTTCAACGGCCTGATTTGGAGTGGAACGCGGTCGATCGAACTGGGGCTGGCCGATGCTCTGGGAAGCGTGGACGTGGTAGCCCGCGACGTGATCAAGGCCGAGTACTTGGTCGACTTCTCGCACCACGAGGCCTTGCTCGATCGGCTCACCAAGCGCTTTGGCGCCAGTGTCGCGGGCGCGTTGCCGGCGTCGCTCGGCGCCGGTTCCGCCAACTGGCGGCTGCGCTAGACCGACAGCGCCAGAGGCGGCGCTAGCCGCGGCGTGGCCGAGAGCCGCGCGGGCTTACCGGGCGCTGGGGCCGATCGTGCCGCCCGGCGGGGGCCGATGCGGCCCGGCCGCGCGGTCCGGCCAGCAAGCCGAACACGGTCGGCGTGCGGGGCAGGTCCGGCGGCGCGGTGCGCAGCTCCCGCACGCTGCGCATCACGATGCGTTGCTCGGGCAGGGTCAAGCCGCTGGCCACCAGCACCCTGGTGTCGGGCTGCAGATGTTCCAGTAGCGCGGCGAGGATCTGGCGGTTGCGGTAGGGCGTCTCGATCAGCAGCACGGTTTCGTCACCGAGCGCCGAGCGCCGTTCACAGGCGCTGATCGCCGCGGCGCGCTCGCCAGCGTCGACTGGCAGGTAGCCGGCAAAACTGAAGCGCTGGCCGTTAAGGCCGGAACCCATCAGCGCCAGCAACAAGGAACTCGGACCGACCAGTGGCCGCACTTCTATGCCACGGGCATGGGCCGCCGCCACCAGGTCGGCGCCGGGGTCGGCCACCGCCGGGCATCCGGCCTCGGATACCAGGCCGACGTCGCGGCCGGCGAGCAGTGGTGCCAGTGCCAGCGGCAGATCCTCGCTGCGACTGTGTTCGTTCCACTCCTGCATTTCCAGTTCCTGCAGCGGTCGGGCCAAGTCTAGTTCCCGCAGGAACGCCCGCGCGCTCTTGGCGTTCTCGACTATGAATACTTCGAGCTCGGCGATCACGGCCAGGGTCGCCGCCGGGAGTACTTCACGCGCGTCGCCGGGAGCACCGATCGGTGCCGGCACCAGCCACAGGCGCCCGAGTGCAGTGCTCATGAAGGGATCCCGGGAAGTACCGCGATTCCGGCTCGCGCCAGCATCTGGCACAGCTCGATCAGCGGCAGGCCGATCAGGGCGCTGGGGTCCGGCCCGTCGATCGATTCGAGCAGGCTCGCTCCCAAACCCTCGCACTTGGCCGAGCCGGCGCAGTCATAAGGAGTTTCGGCCCGCAGGTAGGCTTCGATAAGCTCGTCCGAGAGCGGCCGGAAGTGCACTGTAGTGGGCACCGTCACGACTTCGCGATGCCCGCTGGCAGAGCAGACGACGGCAACCCCGGTGTGAAAGTGAATGGCGCGGCCGGAGGCGGAACGCAATTGCGCCACCGCACGCTCGTGGGTGCCGGGCTTGCCGACAACGTCTCGGCCATCGAGCGTTGCCACCTGGTCCGAGCCGATCACGACGGCCTCGGGATGGCGCGCCGCCACTGCTTCGGCCTTGGCCAGCGCCAGCCGCGCGGCCAGTGCCCAGGGGGTCTCGTCACCGGCAGATGATTCGTCAAGCGCCGGGACGATCACCGAGAAATCAAGCTGCAGGCGCTCGAGCAACTCCTGGCGGTAGCGTGAGCCGGAAGCGAGGATCAGGTCGCGGCTGCGCTGCTGCTGGGTTGGGGGGGGATGAGCCAAAGCGTATATCCTGAAGTGGCAGATGGTGGAAGTTGGGGGCGGGTGGCTATCATAGCGGTTGGGAGAGAGCGATGGACCACAAAACGATCGACATCTTCGGCTGGATTCACACCGGCGGCGAGGCGCGCGGTGACTTGCAGCTGGCCGAGATGGAGCGGCTCGCGTCGCTGCTGGCGGACGCCACCGGGACCCTGAGCTGGGAGGCGAGGGGATGGGTCGATCGAGCGGTCGGCGGCGACGAGGCCATGATGCTCCAATTGCACGCCGCCGCCCGGCCGTTGCTGACCTGCAGCAACTGTCTCGAACCGGTAGCCGTGGATCTCGCCTTTGACCGGACCCTGCGAATCGTAGCTGACGAGGTCAGTGCCGCGCGGCTCGATGAGCTGGATCCGGAGATCGACGCCATCGCGGGCAGCCGCCACTTCGACTTGCTCGAACTCATCGAGGACGAGGCTATCCTGGCCTTGCCGCCGCTGGCACGCCATGACCAGTGCGCGCCTCCGGGACCATTGCGCGACGATGCTGATGACCGGGAAGAGCTGCCGACGGGATCGCTGGCGGCTCTGGCCAGCCTCATGAAGGGCGGCGGGAGTGGGGGGCAGTAGATGCCCAGGCGGCTCGGGCCAGCTGGTGCTGAGCGCAGTGGTTTGGCGGCGCCGTGCGAAGAAGGCCGGAGACTGATAAAATTGAAAGTTGCCATTTTTTTACAGGGACCATTGCATGGCCGTCCAGCAAAACAAGAAATCTGCGTCGAAACGCGGCATGCGCCGCGCTCACGACTCCATCGTCAGCCCATCGCTCTCCACCGAGCCGACCACCGGGGAGGCGCACCTTCGTCACAACATCAGCCCCAACGGTTTCTATCGCGGCAAGAAAGTCGTCGCCACCAAGAACGACGAGTAAGCGCAGCCCGGCACTTCCTGTCAGGGGCGCCGGGGCAGGGAGTTGAAGCGGGTGGGCGGTCGCGGGTTGCCGCTCGGTTACGATGTCCACGCAGAGGACGCCTGCGAACAAGATGACCGTTCGCATTGCCATTGATTGCATGGGTGGGGACCACGGCCTGACGGTGACGGTACCGGCGGCCATGCGTCTGCTTTCCCACGTACCCGACGCCCACTTGCTGCTGGTCGGTCGCGAGCCCGAATTGCGTCTCGCGCTGTCCGCGCAGGGTGCGTACGACGAGTCGCGCGTTTCGCTGCTGCACGCCACCGAAGTCATCGCCATGGACGAGTCGCCGGCGAGCGCCCTGCGGGGGCGCAAGGGGTCGTCGATGCGGCTGGCGATCGAGGCGGTCAAGTCCGGGCAGGCCGATGCCTGCGTGAGCGCCGGCAACACTGGCGCGCTGATGGCGATCGCCCGTTACGTCCTGCGGATGCTGCCCGGCATAGACCGGCCGGCGATTGCCAGCCAGATACCGAATCAGCTCGGGCGCACGACCACCATGCTCGACCTCGGTGCGAATGTCGATTGCGAGCCCGAGCACCTGCTGCAATTCGCGATCATGGGCAGCGCCCTGGTCACGGCCCTCGAAGGTCTCGAGCAGCCGAGCGTGGGGCTGCTAAACATCGGCGAGGAATTGATCAAGGGCAACGAGAATGTCCGCCTGGCGGCGGCGCTGTTGCGCGCCAGCGGACTCAATTTCCGCGGCAACGTCGAAGGCAACGACATCTACAAGGGCGCGGTCGACGTCGTCGTCTGCGACGGCTTCGTCGGCAACGTCGCCCTCAAGGCTTCCGAAGGGCTGGCCCAGCTGCTCAGCGGATTCATTCGCGAAGAGTACGAACGCCATATCTTCACCCGCCTGATGGCAGTGGTCTCGTATCCGGTGCTGCGGCGCTTCAAGGCCCGTCTCGACCACCGGCGCTACAACGGGGCGGCGCTGGTCGGCCTGCGCGGCGTGGTCGTCAAGAGCCATGGGTCGGCCGATGCCTTCGCTTTCGAGTTCGCGCTGCGCCGCGCCTATGATGCAGCCCGTAATGGACTGCTGGCGCGCATCGAGCAGGCCATGCCCAGGCACCAGGGCACGAGTCATTCCCCGTCGTCGGGAGGCGATGAAGTCGTCGCGCCTGTTGTACTACCAGGACCTGAACAATGAACCGCTTCTCGCGCATCGTAGGTACCGGCAGCGCCCTGCCTGGTGAGCCGGTCAGCAATGATGATCTGGTCGAACGCCTGGCCAAGCTCGGGGTCGAGACCTCCGACGAGTGGATCGTGACGCGCACCGGCATTCGCCAGCGCCACTTCGCGGCCCCCGGTGTCACCAGCAGCCAGTTGGGCGCCGAGGCGGCGCGCAAGGCGCTTTCGGCCGCGGGCATGGAGGCAAGCGAGATCGACCTGATAGTGGTCGCCACCTCGACGCCGGACCACGTCTTTCCCAGCACCGCCTGTCTCGTCCAGAAGGCGCTCGATGCGCCCGGCGGCGCGGCCTTCGACGTGCACGCGGTGTGCACCGGCTTTGTCTATGCCTTGGCGAGCGCCGACGCCATGATCCGCGCGGGCATCGCCAATCGCGCGCTGGTCATCGGGGCCGAAGTCTTCTCGCGCATTCTCGACTGGAAGGACCGCTCGACCTGCGTGTTGTTTGGCGACGGCGCGGGGGCGGTAGTGCTCGCCGCTGACACCAGGCCGGGGGTGCTCGCGGCGCGCCTGCACGCCGATGGCCGTCAGGGCGACGTTCTTTGTGCCACCGGCACAATCAGCGGCGGCGAGGTCGTCGGCAACCCCTTCCTGACGATGAACGGAAAGGCGGTGTTCAGGCTTGCGGTGGCGGTGCTTGATGCCGTGTCCCGGGAGACGGTGGCCGCGGCAGGCATGACCCTCGAGCAGGTCGACTGGCTGATTCCTCATCAGGCCAATGTGCGTATTCTTGATGCCAGCGCAAAGCGGATGGGAATCCCCAGCGAACGGGTGGTCGTAACCGTCGACCAGCACGCCAATACCTCGGCGGCGTCGGTGCCGCTGGCGTTCGATCGGGCAACGCGTGACGGCCGGATCAAGTCGGGCCAGCACGTGCTGCTGGAAGGCGTGGGCGGGGGTTTTACCTGGGGTGCGGCACTGGTTCGGATCTGAGGCAAGAGGAGCGTTGACCGATGAGCTTGGCGTGCGTGTTTCCAGGGCAAGGTTCCCAGGCCGTCGGGATGCTCGATGCTTTCGCGCAGATTCCGAGCGTGCGCGCAATGATCGCGGGCGCCGACGCGGCGCTGGGCGAGCCATTGTCGGCGCGGATCCACAGCGGACCGGCCGAGGACCTGGCCCTGACCGTGAACACCCAGCCGGCGATGCTGATGGCCGGGTACGCCTGTTATCTCGCGTGGCGTGATGTCGGCGGCGCCGAAGCCGCCATGGTGGCCGGGCATAGCCTGGGCGAATACACCGCGCTGGTGGCGGCGGGCTCGCTCGACGTGCGCGATGCGGTGCCTTTGGTGCGGCTGCGCGCGCAGGCGATGCAGGAGGCGGTCCCGGTCGGGACCGGTGCGATGGCGGCGATCCTCGGGCTGGACGACGCCGCGGTCGAGCGCGCCTGCACCCTGGCGCTCGTCGATCATCCCGGTGATGTGGTCGAACCGGCGAACTACAACGCCCCGGCGCAGGTCGTGATCGCGGGCCACAAGGCAGCGGTGGAGCGGGCCTGTCAACATGCCCGTGAACTTGGCGCCAAGCGCGCGCTGCCGCTGGCGGTGTCGGCGCCGTTTCATTCGAGCCTGCTACGCCCCGCCGGCGAGCGCCTGGCCGTGGCGCTGGCTGATCTCGAGGTGCGCGCGCCGGCGGTTTCCCTGGTCAACAATGTCGACGTGGCGGTCGAAGTCGATCCGCAACGCATCCGGGATGCGCTGGTGCGGCAGGCCTCGTGCCCGGTGCGCTGGGTGGAAGTTGTGCGACGCTTGCGAGAACTTGGTGCGACGCGGGTGATCGAATTCGGTCCCGGCAAGGTGTTGAGCGGGCTGATCGGACGGATCGACCGTGAAATGCCGGTCAGCGCCGTTTATGACGCGGTTTCGCTCGAAGCGGCACTGCGGGGGCAGTCGTGAGCACGCTAGCGGGACAAATCGCGCTGGTGACCGGCGCATCGCGCGGCATCGGTCGGGCGATCGCACTCGAACTCGGCGCCCAGGGGGCAGTCGTGGTCGGCACTGCGACCAGCGCAGCAGGTGCCGCGGGCATCACGAGCGCGCTCGCGCAGGCCGGAATCAGCGGCCGCGGCGCAGTGCTCGACGTGACCGATGGGGCGGGTTGCGAAGCTCTGGTGAACGCGATAGCCGCCGAGTTCGGCGCGGTATCGGTTCTGGTCAACAACGCTGGCATCACCCGCGACAATCTTGCGATCCGCATGAAGGACGACGACTGGCAGGCGGTGATCGAAACCAACCTCGGCGCGGTCTTTCGGCTCAGCCGCCTGGTGATGCGTGCGATGATGAAGGCGCGCAACGGACGGATCATCAACATAACCTCGGTCGTCGGCGCCAGCGGCAACGCGGGGCAGGCCAACTACGCCGCGGCCAAGGCCGGAGTGGCCGGCATGAGCCGTGCGCTGGCGCTTGAACTGGCGAGCCGCAACATCACGGTCAATTGCGTTGCGCCGGGATTCATCGATACCGACATGACGCGTGAACTCGCGGCCGAACAGGTGGCGGCGCTGCAGCAGCAAATTCCCGCCGGAAGATTCGGCTCGCCACAGGACATTGCCAACGCAGTGGCGTTTCTCGCCTCGCCCGGCGCGTCCTACATCACGGGCGTCAGCCTGCACGTGAACGGAGGGATGTACCTGCAATGACTAACTGATGGCCCACCCCCGTGCGCCGCTTGCGCGACGGTGTCGCCTTCGGTCAAACTGTTACAATCCGCCCGCATCGAGTTGTCGCCAGCGCCTATGGGCGGCAACGCGGACCTTGAATCCTAGGAGCTTTCATAAATGGAAAATATCGAGCAACGGGTAAGAAAAATTGTTGCCGAGCAGTTGGGGGTCAACGAGGCAGACGTCAAGAACGAGTCGGCCTTCGTGGATGATCTGGGTGCCGACTCGCTCGACACCGTGGAACTCGTGATGGCTCTGGAAGACGAATTCGAGACCGAGATTCCGGACGAGGATGCGGAGAAGATCACCACCGTGCAGCAGGCCATCGACTACGTCACCACGCACTCGAAGTCCTGATCTTCTGAGCGTCTGCTGATGTCGCGCCGCAGGGTAGTCATCACCGGGCTGGGAATCGTTTCGCCTGTCGGCAACGACGTGGCCAGCGCCTGGGACAACATCATTGCCGGTCGCTCCGGCATCGGAGCGTTTACGCGCTTTGACGCGTCTTCGTTCCCGACCCGCTTCGGTGGCGAGGTCCGCGATTTCGACATCGCTGACTACATGCCGGCGAAGGAAGCGCGCCACTTCGATCGTTTCATCCACTACGGTGTCGCCGCCGGGATCCAGGCGCTGCGCGACTGCGGCATCGAGGTCACCGAGGAAAACGCCGATCGCATCGGCACCATGGTTGGCTCGGGCATCGGCGGCTTGCCGCTGATCGAGGAAACCCACAGTGAATTGGTTGAGCGGGGCGTGCGGCGGGTCTCGCCCTTCTTCGTGCCGGGCACGATCATCAACCTGATATCCGGCCAGCTCTCGATCATGTGCAACCTGCGCGGCCCGAACCTTTCGGTGACGACGGCTTGCGCGACCGGATTGCACAGCATCGGAATAGCGGGGCGCCTGATTGAATACGGCGATGCCGACATGATGGTGGCCGGGGGCGCCGAAGGGACCGTTTCGCCTCTTGGCGTGGCCGGTTTCTGCGCGGCCCGTGCGCTCTCCACCCGCAACAACGACCCGCAAACCGCCAGCCGGCCGTGGGACCGGGACCGCGATGGTTTCGTCCTCGGCGAAGGTGCCGGCGTCATGGTCCTCGAAGAGCTCGAACACGCCCGCGCTCGCGGCGCGAAAATCTACGCCGAACTGAGCGGTTTGGGGATGACCGCCGACGCGCATCACATCACGACACCCAGCATGGACGGTCCTGCCCGCTGCATGATCGCAGCACTGAAGGGCGCCGGGGTCAACGGCGCCGAGGTCAGCTATATCAACGCGCACGGTACCTCGACGCCGCTGGGCGACAAGAACGAGACCGCGGCTATCAAGAAAGCTTTTGGCGACCACGCTCCTAAGTTGGTGGTCAACTCGACAAAATCGATGACTGGCCATTTGCTGGGCGGGGCCGGCGGCCTGGAGGCGGTGTTGACCGCGCTGGCAGTCCACCACCAGATCTCGCCTCCGACCATCAATATCTTCAATCAGGATCCCGAGTGCGATCTGGACTACTGCGCCAACGAGGCGCGGGATCTCAAGATCGACGTCGCACTGAAGAATTCCTTCGGTTTTGGCGGTACCAACGGAACCCTGGTCCTGCGCCGCTTCTGAGTCGCTGCCGGGACCTTTGGTCGCAACCGTGTCGCTCGCCCTCGAATTACAACTCGGCCGCCAGGCTGGCCAGAGCTTGCGTACGGCGCGCTTTCTGCTGGCGGCAGCAGGTTCCGGCGCCGTTGGGCTCGCGGGCCTCGAGTTGTGGCGCCGCGATCCTTCCTGGCCAATGCTGGCAGGGTTGGCAGTGGCGGTGCTGGCGGCAATGCTGTGGCGCGGACCCCGGTGGGGTGCCAAGCCCGGGATTCTGCGAGT
>JAHYJF010000077.1 GCA_019428955.1 Burkholderiaceae bacterium | reverse complement strand
CCAGCATCCCTCCGACGTAGCCGAAGCTCCACCCCCACCCCGAGACTTTTCCGAGGTCATTCGGTCGCGACAACTCCGGCAGGAACGCCGCGATCAGCGACTCGCCGATCGAATAGAAGAAGTTCGAGATGATGATCAGCACCACTGCCAGCGCAACCGTGCCGGACTGGGTCAGCGCCAGGCCGGCGGTGGCCACAACGCACCCCGTGGTGGCGAAGGCAAGCAGGCGCTTCTTGGCCCCGAGGGCGTCGCCAAAAGCGCCGATCGCCGGCGCGAGGGCCATCACCAGGAGCGCCGAGATCGCCAGCGTCACGGTCCAGGCAAACGTCGCCCAGGGCGCGTTGTCGGCCACCACCCCGACAAAGTACGCGCTGAACACGGCCGTCAGCACCACCGTGGTGTAGCCGGAGTTGGCAAAGTCGTACATCGCCCAGCCGAAGACTTCGCGGGGCAGGACGCCGTCGTTGAGGCTCGAGCGATCGAATATGCCCACCTGCGCTACTCCTGTGCTGTCTTATGCGAACCGCGGACCATGCGCACCAGTCGGTACCAGGCCAGGCCTGCGACTTCGTGGCTGGCCAGCCAGCTGGCATACATGGCGCTTGGCGCCGGCACCCATTGCCAAAATGTCGCATGCCGCCCGGCTCCTCCGAGGAAGCCGTGAGGCGCCGCCACCACCTTCAGGCCGGTGCCATCGAAAGCGTACAGCGCACGGGGCATGTGATACGCCTGGGTCACCAGGAAGATCCGGCGAACGCCGGTCTCGGAGAGCATGCGGGCCGACTCCCTGGCATTACCGCTCGTGTCCAGCGACCGCCGCTCGAGCCAGCGCGCCTTGATGCCGAAATCACGCGCCAGCGTGCGCGCCATGGTGGCCGCCTCCGGCTCGCGACTTTCGGGTCCCTGACCGCCGCTCACCAGCACCGGCAAGCCGGTGGCTCTGGCCAGCCGGGCGCCGGCCATCACCCGCTCGAGCGTGCCGCTCTTCAGGCTGGTCTGGTCGGGATGTTCGCGCGCGTCAAAGCGCGTCCCGCCGCCGAGAATGACAATTGCCGTGGGTGGCGACGGTCCGGTAATCACCGCCCTGATGCGCTCGGCCGTCAGTGCGGGCGCTCCGGCGGCCTCGACCCAGCCAATGAGAGCCTGGGAAACGATCGGCTTGCTGGTCACTAGTGCGACCAGCAAGCCGGCTACGGTCAGCCCCCCCCCAAGACGCGGCCGCGAGCGCCGCAGCAACTGACCCAGCAACGCGATCAGCAGCGGCGCGATCGGCAGCAGCACCAGCGCCGCGAGCAGCCGCTTGACGGCGATTACCGGATCATCCATCTGAACCGACCACGGCCTTGCGCACCCCGTCGAGTGCCGCGACATCTTCAATGGTAGTCAGGTCACCCGGATCGCGATGCTCGCAGACTGCCTGGATCGCGCGGCGCAGCACCTTGCCCGAGCGGGTCTTGGGTAGCGCCGTGACGAAATGCGCCCTGACCGGCCGCGCCACGGCGCCGAGCTGGCGGTCGACCACCGCGAGGATTTCCCGCTCCAGGCGCGCCGCCTCCGCGGGATCGGCCGCGGCAGCGGCATCTTTGAGCACCACGAACGCCATCGCCACCTGCCCCTTGAGCGAATCGGCGACACCGATCACCGCGCATTCGGCGACCGAGGCGTGATGCGACACGCTCTCCTCGATCTCGCGCGTGCCGAGGCGGTGCCCGGCGACGTTGATCACGTCGTCGGTCCGGCCGAGGATGAAGTAGTAGCCGTCGTCGTCGCGAATTCCCCAGTCGAAGGTGGAGTACGCCATCTTGCCGGGAATGGTCGTGAAGTAGGTCTCGACAAAGCGCTCGTCGTCGCCCCAGACCGTCTGCATGCAACCCGGTGGCAGCGGGGGCATGATCGCCACGACTCCTTTTTCGTTGGCCCCGACCTCCTCGCCGGTCTGTTCGTGCAACAGATGCAGGTCGTAGCCATACATCGGCACGCCCGGGCTGCCGAGCTTGGTGGACATCTGCTCGACGCCATTGGCGAGCCCCAGAATTGGCCAGCCGCTCTCGGTCTGCCAGTAGTTGTCGATCACGGGGCGCCCCAGTCCCTCGGTGATCCAGCGCGCGGTCGGTTCATCGAGCGGCTCGCCGGCGAGGAACAGGCTGCGCAGCGAACTGGTGTCGTACTTGGTGAGCAGCGCCGGATCCTGTTTCTTGAGCACCCGGATCGCGGTCGGCGCCGAGAACATCAGGCTCACCTGGTACTTCTCGACCAGTTGCCAGAGGATTCCGGCATCGGGCCTGATCGGCGTGCCCTCGTAGAGAATGGTGGCCATGCCGGCGATCAGCGGAGCGTAGACGATGTAGGAGTGCCCGACGACCCAGCCGATGTCGCTGGTCGAGAAATAGGTTTCCCCGGCGTTGCCGCAGAAGATGTGACGCATCGATGCCGCCAGCGCCACGGCATAGCCGCCGACGTCGCGTTGCACGCCCTTGGGCTGGCCGGTGGTGCCCGAGGTGTAGAGGGTGTAGCTGATCTCATTGGACTCGAGCCAGACTACCGGTACGTCGGCGTCGCGGTACTTCGCCCGCAGCGTCTCGTAGTCGAGATCGCGGCCGGCGACCACGTCCATCGGGGCCAGGCCCCGATTGACCATGAGCACGCGCGCCGGATTGTGACTGGCGAGGCGAATTGCCTCATCGAGCAACGGCTTGTAGGCGATCGCCTTGCCGCCGCGGGAACCGGCGTCGGCGCTGACGATGACCTTGGGGGTGGCGTCGTCGATGCGCGCCGCCAGGCTGTTCGAGGCGAATCCGCCGAAGACCACCGAGTGGATCGCGCCAATGCGGGCGCAGGCGAGCATGGCGAACACCGCCTGCGGCACCATCGGCATGTAGATGAGTACCCGGTCGCCCCGGCCGACGCCCTGGCTGCCCAGGATCGCTGCCATGGTGACGACCTCGCGCTGCAACTCGGCAAAGGTGTAGACCCGCTCCTCGCCGGTCTCGGTCGAGACATAGATCAAGGCCGGCTTTTCGGCCTGCGTTGCGAGATGCCTGTCGATGGCGTTGTGGCACAGGTTGGTCTGACCACCGATGAACCAGCGCGCGAATGGCGGCCGGCTGTAGTCGAGAACTTGGCCGAAGGGCTTGTGCCAGTCGATGAGTTTGGCCTGTTCGGCCCAGAAGCCTTCCCGATCCCCGATCGAACGCCGATGAAACGCCTCGTAGCGTTGCCCCATGTCTCCTCCTTTAGTTGCCGTTGTGTAGACCCAACGGGCTTGTTGCGATACCGACCAGACGTCGGTCACAGCCCCCCGATGGCGCGCTCTTTTCTTTGAGCTTCCCGCCATTCTCGCTTAACCTCGTGGCTATGCGGAAGTCCTGCGGCTCATTTATTGCGATTGCCTGCGCCCAGACGCGCAATCTGGCAGTGATTCTGCTGTGCGCCCTGCCCCTTGCCGGCCGTGCTGCCGAGACCTCGCCATTGAGCTATTCACAAGTGGATGCGCGCTCAGAGGTGGTGCTGCGTGCGCTGGGGATGCTCGGCGTGCCTTATGTTTACGGCGGCGATTCTCCGGAAACCGGTTTTGACTGCAGCGGACTGGTGCGGCACGTATTCGGCGATGCCACCGGGGCCAACCTGCCGCGGCGCGCGCAGGAAATCGAATCAGCGGGCGCGGATATTGGACGAAGCGAAATGCAGCCCGGCGACCTGGTGTTCTTCAACACCCAACGCAGCCCGTTCTCGCACGTCGGCATCTACATCGGCGACCAGCGCTTCGTCCACGCCCCGAATTCGGGAGGGGTGGTGCGGATCGAGAGCCTCGAAGTGGACTACTGGAATCGCCGCTTCGACGGTGCCCGCCGCCTGCTCGCCCAGGCCGCCATGGCGCCATTGCTGGCAGGCAGGCCAGCGGCCTCGGAATCCGAGGCGCTGGCGCTGCTGGAATTTCAGGGCGATATCTTGCGCACATCCTTCCTGCGCTAGGCGTGTCGCCGGCGCCTGGCTAGCGCTTGCGGGTCGGCGGCAGGTCGGTGCAAACCCCTTCGAAGAGTTCGGCGGCCATCCCGATTGATTCCCCCAGCGTCGGGTGGGGATGGATCGTCTTGCCGATGTCGGTGGGGTCGGCACCCATCTCGATGGCGAGCGCCAGTTCCCCGATCATTTCGCCGGCGTGGGTGCCGACGATTGCGCCCCCGATCAGGCGGTGGGTTTTATCGTCGAAGATCAGCTTGGTGAAACCCTCGTCACGACCATTGGCAATTGCGCGCCCCGATGCAGCCCAGGGGAAAACCGCCTTGCCGATCTTGATGCCCTTGGCCTTGGCCTCTTCCTCGGTCACCCCCACCCAGGCCACTTCCGGGTCGGTGTAGGCCACTGAAGGAATGACGCGGGCGTCGAAGTAGCTCTTCTGGCCGGCCGCCGCCTCGGCGGCTACGTGGGCCTCGTGCACCGCCTTGTGGGCCAGCATCGGCTGGCCGACGATGTCGCCGATCGCGAAGATGTGCGCCACGTTGGTGCGCATCTGCTTGTCGACCGCGATGAAGCCGCGGTCGCTGACCGCGACTCCCGCCTTCTCGGCAGCGATCTTGCCGCCGTTGGGGCTGCGGCCAACCGCCGAAAGCACCAGGTCATAGAGTTGCGGTTCGGCGGGCGCGTTCTCGCCTTCGAACCAGACCTTGATGCCTTTCTTGGTGGCTTCCGCCTTGGCGGTCTTGGTCCGCACCATCACCTTGTCGAAGCGCTTGTCGTTGAACCGTCGCCAGACCTTCACGGCATCGCGATCCGGACCCATCATCAGGTCGCCGAGCATTTCGACCACGTCGACCCGCGCCCCCAGGGTCGAATAGACCGTGGCCATTTCCAGCCCGATGATCCCGCCGCCGATCACCAGCATCCGTTGGGGCTTGAACGCCAGTTGCAGCGCGCCGGTTGAAGTGACGATCCGCGGATCGTCGGGCAGGAACGGCAGGCGCACCGCCTGGCTGCCAGCCGCGATGATCGCCTGCTCGAAACGCACGACCTGCTTTTCACCGCTCTTTTCCTGACCCTCTCCGGAGGTCAATTCGACTGCGACGTGATGATCATCGAGAAACGCTCCGTAGCCGCGCACCACTGTGACCTTGCGCGCCTTGGCCATGCCCGCCAGGCCGCCGGTGAGCTTGCCCACCACCTTATCCTTCCAGCCCCGCAACTGGTCGAGATCGACCCTGGCCTCGCCAAAGATGACCCCGTGAGCCGCCAGGGAGCGGGCCTCATCGATCACGGCTGCGGTGTGCAGCAGCGCCTTGGAGGGGATGCACCCGACGTTGAGGCACACTCCGCCAAGGCTCGCGTAGCGTTCGACCAGAACCGTGTTGATACCCAGGTCAGCAGCCCGGAAAGCCGCCGAATATCCACCCGGACCGGCGCCGAGCACCAGCATCGCGCACTCCAGGTCGACCTTGCCGGTGTAGCGCGCGACCGCAGCTGCTGGCGCTGCTCCCGGTGTCGGCGCCGAGGCCGGGACCGAGGCTGACGGTGCCGGTGCTGACGGTGCCGGTGCTGGCGCCGCCGCCGGCTGTTCCGCGCCGCCCTCGAGGACCAGCAGCACCACTCCCTCCGAAATCTTGTCGCCCAGCTTCACGCGCAGCTCGCGCACCACGCCGGCGGCCGAGCTGGGGATCTCCATCGAGGCCTTGTCGCTCTCGACCGTGACCAGGCTTTGCTCGAGCGCCACCGGGTCGCCGGGCTTTACGAGCAACTCGATGATTTCCACGTCCTTGAAGTCGCCGATATCGGGAACCTTCACTTCAACCGTTTGGGCCATGATGCTCTTTCCGGAGGTATGGTTTACTCAGAGCAGGACCCGGCGGAAATCACCGAGAATCTGCACGAGGTAGGAGTTGAAGCGCGCCGCCGAGGCACCGTCGATCACACGGTGATCCCACGACAGCGAAAGCGGCAGGATCAGGCGCGGCTCGAACTTCTCGCCATTCCAGGTCGGCCGCATGACCGCCCGGCAGGCGCCCAGTATGGCAACCTCGGGGGCATTGATGATCGGCGTGAAGTAGGTGCCGCCGATACCGCCAAGGCTCGAAATCGAGAAGGTCCCGCCCTGCATGTCGGTGGGCGAGAGCTTGCCCTCGCGGGCGCGACCCGCCAAGGTCGACATCTCCGCGCCGATTTCGGCAACGCCCTTGCGATCGGCGTCGCGAATTACCGGGACCACCAGGCCATTGGGCGTGTCGGCCGCGAAGCCGATGTGGAAGTACTTGCGATAGACCAGGTTGTCGCCGTCGAGCGCGGCGTTGAATTCCGGGAATTTCTTGAGCGCCGCGATGCACGCCCTGATCAGGAAGGCGAGCATGGTGATCTTCACGCCGCTCTTGGCCTGCTCCTGGTTGAGTTGCAGCCGGAACGCTTCGAGTTCGGTGATGTCGGCGTCATCATGATTGGTGACGTGCGGGATCATTACCCAGTTGCGATGCAGGTTGGCTGCCGAGAGTTTCTTGATGCGCGAGCGCGGCACCACCTCCACCGGCCCGAACTTGGCGAAATCGACCTGTGGCCAGGGGATCAGTCCCAGTGCTGCGCCCTCGGCCGGGGCGATCGGCGCTGGTTGGGCCGCGGCCGCGACCACTCCCTTGACGTAGGCCTGGACGTCTTCCTGCGTGATTCGACGCTTCGGTCCGGTCCCGGGTACGCGGCTGAGATCGACTCCCAGCTCGCGGGCGAACTTGCGCACCGATGGCGAGGCATGGGGCTTTACCACGTGCGATTCATCGCGCAGTTCGGCTGGCGCCGGGTGGGGGTGGGCGCGGGTCTCGGGCACCGGAGCAGCTGCGGCCGGCGCGGGAACTGGTGCCGGCGCCGGTGCCGGGGCAGCCGGGGCAGTGACGGCCGGAGCAGCCGCTCCTGCCGCCGCATCGCTGCTCTCGAGCATCAGTATCAGCGTGCCCTCGGAGACCTTGTCGCCGAGCGCGACCTTCATCTCGCGAACCACTCCCGCGGCCGAACTCGGAATTTCCATCGAGGCCTTGTCGCTCTCGACGGTTACCAGGCTCTGTTCCTTGGTGATGGTGTCACCGGGCTTGACCAACACCTCGATGATCTCGACTTCCTTGAAGTCGCCAATATCCGGAACCCTGACTTCGATAATCTGGCTCATATTCTGCTCACGCGTGGTGGGGGTTGGCTTTGTCGGGGTTGATCCCGTACTTGCTGATCGCTTCCTTCACCCTCTTGGCCGGCAGGCTGCCTTCGTCGGCGAGCGCCCGCAGTACGGAAATCACCACGAAACGGCGATCGACCTCGAAATGTTCACGCAGCTTGGAGCGGAAATCCGAGCGCCCGAAGCCGTCGGTGCCAAGCACGCGATAGTCGCGTCCCTTGGGCATGTAGGCGCGAATCTGCTCGGCAAACAGTTTCATGTAGTCGGTCGCCGCCACGATCGGCCCCGAGCTCGATTCCAGCGCCCCGGTCACGTAGGCGAGCTGCTGTTTGCCGCCGGGGTGCAGCAGGTTGTCGCGCTCGCAGTCGAGTCCGTCGCGGCGCAGTTCGGTGAAGCTGGTCACGCTCCAGACGTCGGCCGCCACGCCCCAATCGGCTTCGAGCATTTCGGCCGCCGCCATCACCTCGCGCAGGATCGTTCCAGAGCCCAGCAACTGGGCCCGCAGCGCGCGCCGTTTACCCTTCTGGATCTGGTACATCCCGCGGATGATCCCGTCCTCGTCGCCCTTCTTCAGGCCGGGGTGCGGGTAGTTCTCGTTCATCAGCGTAAGGTAGTAGAAGACGTTCTCCTGATCCTGGACCATGCGCTTCATGCCATGCTGCATGATTACCGCCAGCTCGTGCGCGAAGGTCGGATCGTAGGAGACGCAGTTGGGGATGGTCGACGACAGGATGTGGCTGTGGCCGTCCTCGTGCTGCAGGCCTTCGCCGTTGAGCGTCGTGCGCCCGGCGGTGCCGCCCAAGAGGAAGCCGCGGGCCTGCATGTCACCCGCCGCCCACGCCAGGTCACCGATGCGCTGGAAGCCGAACATCGAGTAGTAGATGTAGAACGGCAGCATGATGCGGTTGTTGGTCGAGTACGAGGTCGCCGCGGCGATCCAGGAGCTGAACGCGCCCGCTTCGTTGATTCCCTCCTCGAGAATCTGACCGGCCGCGTCCTCGCGGTAATACATCACCTGGTCTCGGTCCACCGGTTCGTACTTCTGGCCCTCGGGGGCGTAGATACCGAGTTGGCGGAACATGCCCTCCATCCCGAAAGTGCGCGCCTCGTCAGGAACGATCGGCACGGTTCGGGGTCCGATTTCCTTGTCGCGCAGTACGTTGGTGAGGATGCGCACGAACGCCTGTGTCGTCGAGATTTCGCGACCAGCGGCGGTGGGCTCGAGCAGCGCCTGGAAGGCGGCGAGTTCCGGCACCCTGAGCGACTCGTCGGCCAGCCGGCGGCGCTGCGGCAGATAGCCACCGAGCGCCTGGCGACGCGAATGCATGTACTGCACCTCGGGCGCGTCTTCGGCGGGCTTGTAGAACGGCAGGTCGGCGAGCTGATCGTCGGGAATCGGGATGTTGAAGCGATCGCGAAACGCCTTGATCGACTCGGTGTCGAGCTTCTTGAGCTGGTGGGTCGGGTTCTTGGCCTCGCCAGCCGGGCCCATGCCCCAGCCCTTGACGGTCTTGACCAGGAGTACCGTGGGAGCGCCCTTGTGGCGCACCGCCGCATCAAAGGCAGCGTAGACCTTGTAGGGATCGTGGCCGCCGCGATTGAGCCGCCAGATGTCTTCGTCGGTCATGCGTGACACCATTTCCAGCAGCTTGGGGTGCTTGCCGAAGAAATGCTTGCGCACGTAGGCGCCATCGTTGGCCTTGTAAGCCTGGTACTCGCCGTCGACCGTCTCTTCCATAACCCGCCGCAGGATGCCCTCGTTGTCGTGCGCGAGCAGCGGATCCCAGTACGAACCCCACAGCAGCTTGATTACGTTCCAGTGACTGCCCCGGAAATCGCCCTCGAGTTCCTGGATGATCTTGCCGTTGCCGCGTACCGGCCCGTCGAGGCGCTGCAGGTTGCAGTTGACCACGAAGATCAGGTTGTCGAGGTTCTCGCGCGAGGCCATGCCGATCGCACCGAGCGATTCTGGTTCGTCCATCTCGCCGTCGCCGCAGAAGACCCACACCTTGCGGTTGCTGGTGTCGGCAATGCCGCGGGCATGGAGATACTTGAGGAATCGCGCCTGATAGATCGCCATCAGCGGGCCCAGCCCCATCGACACCGTCGGGAACTGCCAGAAATCGGGCAGCAGCTTGGGATGCGGGTAGGAAGGCAATCCCTTGCCGTCGACTTCCTGGCGGAAATGCAGCAACTGGTCTTCGGTCAGCCGCCCCTCCACGAAAGCGCGACCGTAGAGCCCGGGCGCGGTGTGACCCTGGAAATAGACCAGGTCGCCGCCATGGCCCTCGTGGGGCGCATGCCAGAAATGATTCATCCCGGCGCCGATCATCGTCGCCAGTGATGCGAACGACGCTATGTGCCCGCCCAAGTCGCCGCCGTCAGGGGGATTGTGCTTGTTGGCCTTGACGACCATCGCCATGGCGTTCCAGCGCACGTAGGAGCGAATCCGCTCCTCGAACTCGGTGTTGCCCGGGTTCTGCGTCTCCAGATGTGAGGGAATGGTGTTGACGTAGGCGGTATGGGCCGAGAACGGCAGATAGGCGCCGTTGCGCCGCGCCAGGTCAGTCATGCGCTGCAGCAGGTAGTGGGCCCGCTCCGGCCCTTCCCGGTCGATGACGGCCTCAAGCGAATCGAGCCACTCACCGGTTTCCAGGGCGTCGGAATCATCGGGTAGATCGTCGTTCAGGAGGTGGGAACTGGCAGACATGAGGCTGCTCCTTATTGGTTTCTTACTGCCAATCGACATGGACCGCGGTGAAGCAGCCCACGCCTTTTCTCATCTGGTGCAAAATTCTACCGTTATACGATATTCGTGAGCAGAAAACGCCCATTTCCAACATGGGCAAGCTCACACCGGGGTCCAGCCTTCTCACTATAAACGACCATTGTCGGCCACGGCTGAAATACCGTCCGCCATACTCATGCCCCGGCACCTGTTTCGCCAGTGGGCAGCGATGCGCCACAATTGGCCCCCGCTACTGGTATAATGTATTGCTGTGCGCCCGTAGCTCAGCTGGATAGAGTACCTGGCTACGAACCAGGGGGTCGTGGGTTCAATTCCTGCCGGGCGCGCCATTACAATCAAACACTTAGGCCAGTTCTTCGGGACTGGCCTAAGTGTTTCTAGGGGTGTATCTCTAGAATGCCCCCACTAATGCCCCCACCGCTGGCGCAGCGAGAAAGTGTAGGTGCCGGCGCCCTACCCTTTATGGTAGATAGTCGCCGGCTGACGGGGTTTTCTGAAACACGGCACTCACCGTCTAATCCGTGGCCGACCGTAGCTTTCGCACCCCGTCGGCAGGGGATGAACCTCAAACGAAGCTAAGCAACTGGTCGATATGTTGGATCGTGCGTGGCTGCTCTGCCGCCTGATAGCGACCTATCGCCATGATTGTTGCGACGATGCCGTCGATCCGACCTGACGACTTCGCCTTGTCTGGTTTCGTGTTTCCGGCCGCGTCCATCGTTGCCGACACGTTCGCCGCCATCCAGCGCAGCGCAGCGTTGCCGCCGTGGTGAATGTCGCGAGCCAGCAACCGGCGCTCCAGTTCACGCATCGGCCCTGACATGGACGCGAAGCCCTGCCCGAAGCCGACCATCTCGAACCCGTCGCCGGTCAACTGCGTGGATATCTGGGTAGCGTTCCAGCGGTCGACAGCTATCTCTTTGATGCGGTACGTCTCGGCCAGTTGATTGATCCTTTTTCGGATCACGTCATAGTCGATTACATCGCCCTCAGTGGCTTCTATCAGCCCCTGACTTACCCAGGCGTCATAGGGCACGCGGTCACGATCTACGCGGCGTTTCATGCCCTCCTGGGGCACCCAGAAATAGGGTTTGACGTAGAGCTTGGTATCGACCGGAAACACCAGTGATAACGCGGCGATATCAGTCGTGCTCGCCAGGTTCAATCCGGCGTAACAGTCGCGCCCGGTCAGGTCCGGGAGTTCGTCGCCGCAAGCATCCCAGGTGTCGAGACTGATCCAGCGCGAATCCTGCTCGGTCCACTGATCCAGATACAGTCGGCGGAACGTCTTTTAGCGTCAATAGACTACAGCAGCGCAAAGTATTTTTTGGGGAAGCTTGGATAAGTTAAAGAAGTTCATTGTTTCGTCCAAGGTCTCGACCGCGGGTTCGCTGCCGAACCAGTCAATCGAGCGTCGGGGTTCATGCTCGGATTCGCAGCCCTGCTCTGCCACCAGATCAACAGACCGGAGCCGATGATCACGATACAGCCGAGGATCATGGGTCCATCCAGTCGTTCGCCAAATATCACGATGCCGAGCGTAATGCCGAAGAGCATGCGGGTGTACCTGAAAGGCGTGACGGCCGCAATGGAGCCGGTGCGCATCGCCTTCATCAGCGCCGCGTAGCCGAAGACGCCCGCCCCCACCGCGCCAGCCATGCCCATGGCGTTGGCGATGGTCAGCCGAACAAACTGTTTGCCATCCCACCAGCAAAAAAGAAGCCCGGCGACAAGCACTGCCAGGAAGCCGTACAGGCCCAGGAGCCAGGTGGTCAGCGACACCGGGGCTGCGCGGCTCACCAGGTCTCGACCGGCAAAGCCCAGGGGGCCGACCACCGCCAGCATCGACAGCGCCGAGAAGTCGCTCGCGCCAGGTCGCAGGATGATCAACACGCCGATCAGGCCGGCAACAATCGCGCACCACCTCCGCCAGCCGACGCCTTCACCAAAAAATGCCAGAACCGCCCCGGCTCAAGATGCCGTCTGGCGAGGACTCAAATCGCCTCACGGAACACGCCGCCCAACTTGGGGCGCGAACATGACCCAGCAAGATTCTTGGGATACGTTCTTGGGTATGTATAAGACAAGAGTGCCCCGCAAGGCTCTTGTCTGCTGGTTTCTTGGCGGAAAGGGTGGGATTCGAACCCACGTTACGGCGAAACCGTAAACCGGATTTCGAGTCCGGCGCATTCGACCACTCTGCCACCTTTCCGCGGGACCGAGATCAACAGTCGAGGCCGCGGATTATAGCAGTCCGAGCGGGCACTCGCCGATCAGGAGCGCAGTACCTCGAGCCCGCCGATGTAAGGCCGCAGCGCCGGTGGCACGGTAACGCTGCCATCGACATTCTGGTAGTTCTCGAGCACGGCGACCAGGGTGCGACCGACCGCGAGCCCCGAACCATTCAGGGTGTGGAGCAGTTCGGTGCGCCCGGCGTCGTTGCGATACCGGGCCTGCATCCGGCGCGCCTGGAAGGCCTCGCAGTTGGAGACCGAAGAAATTTCGCGGTAGGCGCCCTGCCCCGGCAGCCAGACCTCGAGGTCGTAGGTCTTGGCGGCGCCAAAGCCCATGTCGCCGGTGCACAGCAGCATCACCCGGTAGGGCAGACCAAGCCCCCGGAGGATGCGCTCGGCGTGCCCGACCATCTCCTCGAGCGTGTCGTAGGAGGTTTCCGGCGCCACGATCTGCACCATTTCAACCTTGTCGAACTGGTGCTGGCGAATCATCCCGCGGGTGTCCTTGCCGTAAGACCCGGCCTCGGAGCGAAAGCACGGGGTATGCGCGGTGAGGCGCATCGGCAGCTTCTCGGCGGGCACGATCTCACCCCGCACCAGGTTGGTGAGCGGCACCTCCGAAGTGGGGATCAGGTAAAGCGCTTCCTGCGCATCGCTCCTTTCCTCTCCGGCCGCTGACTCTGCATCGCTGCCCTGCCCGCCCTTCCTGGCCGCGAACAGGTCTTCCTCGAACTTGGGCAGCTGCCCGGTGCCGCGCAAGGTCTGCGCGTTCACGATGTAGGGGGTGTAGCACTCGGTATAGCCATGCTCGGTTGTCTGCACATCGAGCATGTACTGCGCCAGCGCGCGGTGCAGGCGCGCCATCGGCCCGCGCAGTACCGCAAACCGCGACCCGGAAAGCTTGGCAC
>JAHYJF010000076.1 GCA_019428955.1 Burkholderiaceae bacterium | reverse complement strand
CGGGGAGTTAGAATCCTCGGCAGGACAATGGCTAAAATACTGATCATCTATTCGAGCACCGACGGGCAAACCCGCCGGATTTGCGATCGCCTGCGGGAAGTGATCGCGAGCGCCGACCACGACGTGGAAATGGTCGCGATCGAGGACTGTCCCGCCCAGCCGCTCGCCGACTATGATCGAATCGTGGTCGGGGCGCGCATCCGCTACGGCAAGCACGCCCCGGAAGTGCTGCGCTTCATTCGCGACAACGCCAAGCTGCTCAATGCCGGGCCGCACGCCTTCTTCTCCGTAAATGTGGTGGCCCGCAAGCCCGAGAAGAACCGTCCCGAGACCAACCCCTACGTGGTCAAGCTGCTGAAGCAGATCCCGTGGCGGCCGCGCGAAGTCGAGGTCTTTGCCGGCAGGATCGAGTACGCTCGCTACGGCTTCCTCGACCGCCAGATGATCCGCTTCATCATGTGGATCACCAAGGGGCCGACCGCGCTCGACACGGTGGCCGAGTTCACCAATTGGGGACGGGTCGAAGCTTTTGGCAGAAGGCTGGCGCGGTTCTGAGCGGGCCATTGAACCGGCACCGTCCAGCGGAATCCCAGCTGCCCCCGCGGCCCGGCTAGAATCGGGAGGCGCGCCGTTCGCCAACTTGGCCGGCCGAGACTACAACCGACTTTACTGGAGATGACATGAAGCTGAGATCTACCTTTATTGGATTGGTGCTTGCCGGTGTGGCCGTCGCGGCTTCTGCCGGACCGCTGGACAAGTCGGAGTGCATCGCCGGCGCCAAGCCTGGCGGCGGCTTTGACCTGAGCTGCAAGCTGGCCCAGGCGGCATTGCTGGAAGGCAAATACAGCGCCGACCCGATGCGCATCACCTACATGCCCGGCGGGATCGGCGCGGTGGCGTACAACACCGTCATTGCCCAGCGTCCGGCTGAAGGCAACACCATCATTGCCTACTCCAGTGGTTCGCTCCTGAACCTCGCGCAGGGCAAGTTCGGCCGTTACAACGAGAACGACGTACGTTGGCTCTCGGCCATGGGCGCTGACTTTGGTGCGGTCGTGGTCGCTGCCGATTCGCCCTACAAGACGCTCAAGGACCTGATGGATGCGGTCAAGAAGGATCCGAGCAAGATCGTGTTCGGCGCCGGCGGCACCGTGGGTAGCCAGGACTGGATGAAGGCCGCCCTGATCGCCAGGGCCGGCAACCTCGACCCCAAAAAGATGCGCTTCGTGGCCTTCGAGGGCGGTGGTGAGGCGAGCACCGCCTTGCAGGGTGGGCATGTCCAGGTCTATTCGGGCGACGCCTCGGAAGCCGTGACCCAGATGGACGGTGGCGCCAGGATTCGGGTGCTGGCGGTACTGGCCGAGAAGCGCCTGCCGGGCAAGCTCGCTGCTGTGCCGACCGCCAAGGAGCAGGGCTTCGATATCGAGTGGGCGATCATCCGCGGCTTCTACATGGGCCCGAAGGTCAGCGATGCCGACTTCAATGTCTGGGCTGATACCTTCAAGAAGATGATGGCGACCCCGGAGTTCGACAAGCTGCGCACCGAACGCGGGCTGTTCCCGTTCTCGATGGCCGGCGCCGAACTCGACGCCTACGTCAAGCGCAGCGTCGAGAACTATCGCAAGCTGGTCCAGGAGTTTGGCCTCAACGTCGCCAAGTAAGCCGCGCGCGTTGGCCATGAATGCCGCGGGCGCACTATCGAGGCGTCCGCGGCACGCCGGCCGGCCTGGTCCGGCCGTGCTTCTTCTCCCTGTTTTACGTGAGCTGCAATGAGTGATCGCGTGTTCGGTGCGGTGTGTGTCGTCGTCGCCGCCGGCATGGCCTGGGCGGCGCAAGAATATGTCGCGCCTATTTCCTACGAGCCGGTTGGTCCGCGCGCGTTCCCGATGCTGCTGGCGGCGCTGCTGGCGATCGGTGGAATCTGGCTGCTGATCCGACCGAGCCCGAATGCCGCAGGATTTGGCGCGGCGCAGTTGAAGGTCATCGCACTGAGTTCGGCGGCCATCTTCGCCTACGCGGCGCTGTTCACCACCCTTGGCTTCGTAGTGGCGAGTGCACTGATGGCGGTGCCGGTCGGGATGGCTTTTGGCGGGACTCTGAAGAACTGCGTGATGGTTGGGGTCGGTCTCGGTATCGGGTTGTTCCTGCTGTTTGACCGCTTGCTCGACGTGGTGCTGCCCACCGGCGTCCTGTCGTTCCTGCTGGGAGGACGCTGATGGACGCCATCGAGCACCTGTTGGGCGGCTTCCTCGTCGCGCTCGCGCCGACCAACCTGGCGGTCGGCGCGTTCGGCGCCCTTATCGGCACCATCGTCGGAATGCTCCCGGGACTCGGACCGATCAACGGGGTGGCGATCCTGATGCCGCTGGCCTTCGCGCTCAAGCTGCCGCCCGAGACCGCGCTGATCCTGCTGGCGACGGTTTATATCGGCTGCGAATATGGCGGCCGGATCTCATCGGTCCTGCTCAATGTTCCCGGCGATGCCGGCGCCATCATGACCGCCATCGACGGTAATCCGATGGCCCGCAACGGCATGGGTGGCGTCGCGCTGTCGATCTCGGCGTGGAGTTCCTTCGTCGGCTCGATCGTGGCAACGCTGGGCTTCGTGCTGTTTGCGCCCCTGCTGGCGCGCTGGGCACTGGCCTTCGGGCCAGCGGAGTACTTCGTGCTGATGTGTTTCGCCTTCGCCTGCATCACCGGTCTGATGGGCGAGCATCCGATGAAGGCGGCGCTGGCCGCCGTGATCGGCCTGTCGCTCTCGACGGTCGGCATGGACTCCAATTCCGGTGTCTATCGCTTCACGGGCGACTCGGTGCATCTCTCCGACGGTATCCAGTTCGTCGTGGTTGTTATTGGCCTCTTTTCGGTCAGCGAGATCCTGCTGATGCTCGAGAGCCATCACGGCAACACCGGGATGATCAGGGCGACCGGACGCTCGCTGTTCAATCTCAAGGAACTGGCGCTGACTTCCTGGGGGACGCTGCGTTCGAGCGTGCTCGGCTTCGTGATCGGGGTGCTGCCGGGAGCCGGCGCCACGATCGCCAGTGCGATCGCCTATGCCACGGAGAAGCGCATCTCGGATCGCGACGGTACTTTCGGCAAAGGCGATATCCGTGGTGTGGCCGCCCCCGAGGCGGCCAACAACGCCTCGGCGGTCGGATCGTTCGTCCCGATGTTGACCCTGGGCGTGCCCGGCTCCGGAACTACGGCGGTGATGGTGGGGGCCCTGACTCTTTACAACATCACCCCCGGTCCGGCGCTCTTCACGCAGCAACCGGCACTGGTGTGGGGCTTGATGGCCTCGCTGTTCGTCGGCAACGTGATCCTGCTGTTCATCAACATCCCGATGGTCGGCGTCTTCACCAGGATCCTGTCGGTGCCCAACTGGGCGCTGGTGCCAGGAATCCTCGCCGTCAGTTCGGTCGGAGTCTATGCCGTCCACGCGACCACTTTCGACCTGATGATGATGGCCGGATTGGGTATCGTCGGCTACCTGCTGCGCAAGCAGGGGTTGCCAATGGCCCCGCTGATCCTCGGCTTTGTGCTGGGCGACCTGATGGAACAGAACCTTCGCCGGGCGCTGTCGATCACCAACGGTGAGTTGGGCATCCTGTGGGAAAGCCCGATCGTCAAGGGCCTGTGGCTTGCCGCCGTGGCGATGGTCGTCGTGCCGCCACTGGTCAGGGTCTGGCTGCGTCGCCGCGCGAACCCCAGTCCAAGCCCCTGAGGCGCCTGTTCAGGCGAGGCTGCCCCGCGCGGCCGGTCAGCCGGGCTTGCCGGAAGCGAGCTTCGCCTCGACGCTGCGGATCTTGTCCTCCATCGACTGCGTCCGGTCGACGCGCGTGCCCAGGCGGATGTTGGTCGAAACGCGCGGCGCGCCCATCTCGTGGAGCACTTCATGGCAACGTTTGACGGCGGCGAACACGTCGTCCCACTCGCCCTCGATGTTGGTGCCATTGGCGTGCAGTTGGGTCTTGAGCCCGGCGTCCTTGAGCACGCGCTCGCAGGCCGCGACATAGCTCGAAAGAGAGACCCCCACGCCCAGCGGGATGACCATCAGGTCGACTATCGTTTTCATCAGATTTCCCCGGTAGATGCCGAAAGCAAATACTTTAGTATGAGTCAGCACTCTCTGACGGGGCAGGGAGGCACAAAAAGGGAGGCACAAAAACTCGCGCTCTTGCCAAAAGGGGAGCATCATAAACTTGTGCACGGGCGCTCTAACGCGCCGCTTGTGGTTGCGTGCAAGATGCCACCGATAATCTGGCTGCCGAAGTTAGGGGCCTTGATTAGCGTTCATGCCAACCTTCTGGAGAACTGCATTGGGTAAGAAGCTTTATGTCGGCAATTTGAGCTATAACGTGGCGAACAGTGACCTTGAACAGATGTTTGCCGAATTCGGCGCGGTGGATTCCGCGCAGGTGATCATGGACCGTGATTCGGGCAGGTCAAAGGGTTTCGGTTTCGTCGAGATGGGCACGGAACAGGCGGCCGAGGCTGCGATCGCTGCTCTCAATGGCAAGAATATCGAGGGCCGCGGCATCATTGTCAACGAAGCGCGTCCGCAGGAGCCGCGCACCGGCGGTGGTGGCCGCAGCGGCGGCGGAGGTGGCGGTTTCGGCGGCGGCGGGGGCGGCCGGCGCTACTGAGTCTCGTTTCCGGCAGCACCCGACACGGACGCCAGGTCACTGGCGTCCCCGTTGGCTTGCCCGGAGCCGCTGCGTACCGGTGCTAATTCTTGAGGTTCGGTCTTTTCGGGCAAGATTCGGCAACGACCATCTGGCGTGAACAGCGAAGGAGAGGGTTTCATGAATGCCAATCGTGACATGCTATCGACGAAGAGCAACCAGGAATTGATGGCGCGTCGCGTCGCGGCCTTGCCGCGCGGCGTGGGACAGGGGCACGCGGTCTTTGCGCAACGCGCCGAGAACGCCGAAATCTGGGATGTGGAAGGGCGGCGCTGGATCGATTTCTGCGCCGGCATCGCCGTGGTCAACACCGGCCATAGGCACCCCAAGGTGGTTGCAGCCGTCAGCAGCCAGCTCGAGTCCTTCACGCACACCTGCTTCCAGGTGGTCGCGTACGAACCCTATGTCGAGTTGTGCGAGCGCCTGAACAAGCTGGCCCCGGGGGCCACGCCCAAGAAGTCGTTCCTCATCAATACCGGCGCCGAGGCGGTCGAGAATGCCGTCAAGATCGCTCGGGCCGCGACCGGCCGCAGCGGCGTCATCGCGTTTGGCGGCGGGTTCCACGGCCGCACGATGCTGGGGCTGGCGCTGACCGGCAAGGTCGATCCCTACAAGCTCGGCTTCGGGCCGTTCCCGGGCGGGATCTTCCACGTGCCGTTTCCCGATGCGCTGCACGAGGTCTCCGAGGAAGATTCGATCCGCGCGATCAACCAGCTCTTCAAGTACAGCATCGAACCCAAGGACGTCGCGGCGATCATCGTCGAGCCGGTCCAGGGCGAGGGCGGATACATCCCGGCGCCGCTCGGATTCCTGAAGAAACTGCGCGCGCTCTGTGACACCCACGGCATCCTGCTGATCAGCGACGAAGTCCAGACCGGCATGGGACGCTGCGGCAAGCTGTTCGCGACCGAACTCTTCGGCATAGAACCCGACATCATCACCCTCGCCAAGGGGCTTGGGGGCGGCTTCCCGATATCAGCGGTAGTCGGCAAGGCTGAAGTGATGGACGCAGCCGGTCCCGGCGGGCTCGGCTCGACCTACGGCGGCAGCCCGCTGGCCGCGGTTGCGGCGCTGGCGGTGCTCGACGTCATCGAGCAGGAGAAGTTGTGCGCGCGTGCCGATGTCGTCGGCGAGACGATGAGGGCGCGATTCAATGAGATGGGCGCCAGGCACTCGAGCATGGCCGAGGTGCGCGGTTTGGGTGCCATGACCGCGATCGAGTTTTGTGTCAATGGAGACCCTCATCAACCGTCGGCGGAGATCGCCGGCAAGCTCAAGTCCGAGGCGGGCAAACGCGGCCTGCTGCTGCTCACCTGCGGCAGCTATGGCAACGTGTTGCGGGTGATGGTTCCGCTGACGATCAGCGATGCCGTGCTCGAAGAAGGGCTCGGCATCATCGAGGAATCGCTCGCCGCCATCGGCGCCTGAGCGGCTGCGCCGCCCGCCGCTCGTTTCCGACAAGCGCGGGAAACTCCGGCGTGGCGTGCCACGCCGGGGCGCGCAGCAAGCGGTTCTAGATCGGGTGAGTTACCCGCCGCAGGAAGTCCTGGGTGCGCTCGTGTTGCGGTGACACCAGTACTTCGCGCGCCGGTCCCTGCTCGACGATCCGGCCGCCGTCAATGAATACTACCCGGTCGGCAACCTCGCGCGCGAAGGCCATCTCGTGAGTGACGACCAACATCGTCATCCCCTGGCCAGCCAGGCTTCTCATCACCGCCAACACCTCGCCCACCAGTTCAGGGTCGAGAGCCGAGGTCGGCTCATCGAAGAGAATTGCCTTCGGATTCATTGCCAGCGCGCGGGCAATCGCCACCCGCTGCTGCTGTCCGCCGGAGAGCCGATCGGGATAGGATTCCTCCTTGCCCGCAAGTCCCACCTGGGCTAGCAATTCCCGGCCTTTCTTGAGCGCGCTTTCGCGGGGTTCGCGCTTGACGTAGACCGGACCCTCGATGACATTTTCCAGGGCGGTGCGGTGCGGAAACAGATTGAAGCGCTGGAAGACCATCGCGACCTTCTCACGAATCGCCACCATGTGCTTGGCATGTTGATCGACGCGCTGGCCTTCGACAGTGATTTCGCCGGCGTCGTAGGTCTCGAGACCGTTGACGCAGCGCAGCAGGGTCGACTTTCCCGATCCCGAGGCCCCGATGATGCAAACCACCTCGCCCTGGGACACTTCCAGTGAAATCCCGTCAAGCACGAGATTGGAGCCAAAGGACTTGCGGATGTCGCGGATCGAGATCATCGGCGTCCCATCCTCTTCTCCAACCGGCCGACGACAAAGATCAGCGGCAGGCACAGCGCCAGGTAGAACACCGTGACCAGGGTGAACACTTCGGCGTTCTTGAAGGTCGACGACGCGATCAGTTTGCTCTGGAAAGTCAACTCGGCGACGGTGATGATCGAGGCCTGCGAAGTATCCTTGATCAACATGATGCAGGTGTTGCCATAGGGGGGCAGCGAGACCTTGAAGGCTTGCGGCAGTACCACCCGCACCATGGTCTTCACGCGGCTCATGCCCAGTGACTTGGCGGCCTCGCTCTGGCCCGGATCGATGGCCTCGATTCCGCCGCGAAACACCTCCGCCATGTAGCACGAATAGGCGAAACCGAGTCCGAAGAT
Source organism: Burkholderiaceae bacterium (assembly GCA_019428955.1). Taxonomy (GTDB): domain Bacteria; phylum Pseudomonadota; class Gammaproteobacteria; order Burkholderiales; family Burkholderiaceae_E; genus JAGXFR01. Next base: position 5,765 of record JAHYJF010000076.1, on the reverse strand, counting down.
CCCGGCCTGCATGGCGTTCAACTCAATGCCCAGTTCCGGCAGCACGAAGTAGATGTAAAAGAGTTGCACCAGGATCGGGATACCCCGAATGATGTTGATCAGCCCCTTCGCGAAGCCCGAGAGCAGGGGGATCCCCGAGACCCGCATCAGCGCCCACAACAGGCCCAGCATGGTCGCGACCACCAGCGCACCGGCGAAGACCTCGACCGTGACCACCGCCCCCTCCGCCAGGAGGGGGGTGAATTCGACGATGTCCTGCCAGGCGAATACAGCCACGGGCTGCTACCTCGGAATAGTTACTTCAGGTTCCAATGCTTGAGGATGGTGTCGAGCGTGCCGTCGGCCTTGAACTTGGTCAGCGCCGCGTTGATCTTGTCCATCGTGGCCTTGTCACCCTTGCGCACTCCGATGCCGACGTTGCCCTTGATGGTCGACTGGTAATTGCGTGCTAGGCGGGTTTCCGGGAAACTGCCCTGGAGCAGTTGATAGGCGACGATCGGGTAGTCGCCCAGGCCTGCCTTGATGCGACCGATGTTGACGTCGCGCATGATGTCCTGGATCGAGTCGTAGACCTTGACTTCCTTGAACAGCCCCGAGTCCTGCAGCGGCTTGATATAGGCGGTGCCGGCCTGCACGCCCACCGACTCGCCCTTGAGATCGCTCCAAACCTTGTAGTCCTTGGTATCCTTGGCGGCGACGAACAGGCCTTCGCCGTAGGTGTAGATCGGCTGGCTGAAATCGACCACTTCCTGGCGCGGCGGGGTGATATACATGGCGGCCGCGATGATATCGATCTTGTTGCTCTGCAGCGCTGCGATCAGGCTGCTGAAGGCCAAGGCGTTGATTTCGACGCCGAAACCCTGGTCCTTGCCGATCGCGCGAATCAGGTCGACCATCACGCCGGAAATCTGGTTGGTCTTGGTGTCGAGGAAGGTGAAGGGAACACCGGTCGGCGTCGAACCGACGCGCATCACGGGCTGGGCACTGGCCAGCGTCACCCCGAACACCAGGGCCAGAGCGGTAAGCAGACGCAATAACTTGGACATCCTTCTTCCTCCTTGATGGGTAAACCAAAAAAATTATTGAACCGGGTCCGATCTCAGTCGGCTTCCAGTTGATCACGGAACCGATAGTAACGAATCAGGGCGCGCGCGGCGATTCTGGTGAACGGATAGCCGAAGATCGGCCGCATCGCGGTCACCGGGAACGGGATGTCGGCGGGACGAGTACCGGTTGCCAGGTCCGCCAGGAAGCGGCCCAGCAGCGTTGCCATGCCCACGCCCCGGCCGTTGTAGCCGAGTGCTGTCCACACCCCTTCGTCGAGCCGATGCAGGTGCGGGATGTGGTCCTGGGTCATGGCGACGCGCCCAAACCAGTGGAATTCGAACGGCGTGTCGCGCAATTGCGGAAACAGGGTGTCGACTGCGAGGCGCACGTGGCCTTCGTCGGCCGCGCCGAGATTCTCGCGAAATGGCGCGCGACCGCCCATCACCAGCCTGCCGTTACGGTCGCGGCGGTAGTACCACAGCAACCGGCGGGCATCGGAAGCGGCATGCCGCTCGGGCAGGATGTCCCGGCCCAGTGCCTCGGGCAGCGGCGCCGTGGCCGCCTGGTAGCTGATGACCGGAACCACCGTCCGGCGCAATCCCGGCCACAGTCCGTCGGTATAGCCGTTGGTGGCCAGCAGAACCTGCCCGGCGAGCACTGAACCGCCGGCAGTGGTGACCCGCCATTTGGCGCCATCGCGCTTGATTGCCACTGCCTGGGAGCCAACGTTGATCACGGCCCCCGCGCGCTGCGCCGCGCCTGCCAGGCCGCGAACATAGGACAGCGGTTGGATGTGGCCGGCACGGCGGTCTTCCCACCCGCCCCGATAGATTTCGCTGCCGATAATTTGCGCCATGCGCGCGCGATCGACCACGGCGACATCGGCCCCGCGGCGCTGCCATTGCTCGCAGCGGCGCCTGCCGATCTCGAGGGTTCGCGCCGACACCGCCGGCTGTACCCAGCCCTTGCGTTGGGCGTCGCAGTCTATGCCATGCTGCTCGATCAGGCCGAACACTTCGTCGCCGACGCCGCCGACCGCGCTCACCATCCGCGGCCCGAGCTCGGGTCCGAACATGGCGTCGACCTCGTCGGGGTCGTACTTGAGCCCGGGGATGACTTGTCCACCGGTCGTTCCCGAAGCTCCCCAGCCAATCGAGCGGGCCTCGAGCACATGAGCCTTGACGCCGCGTTGCGCCAAGGCGAGTGCCGCGGCGCACCCGGTGAAGCCGCCGCCGACGATCACCACATCGGCCTGGACGTCACCCTGCAGGGCGGTCGCCGAGATGTCGGGTGCCGCGGTATGAGACCAGAGGGAGTTGCGCGTGTCTTGGGCCATATCGGCTCCAATTACAATTTATCTAAAATAATTTCCACAAAAGTGAAAATTTGCGGCACTATTTTCATCTTAGTTCCGGCTCCGGGTGATGTCAACGAGTGAAGCCGGTCCCGTCTCTCGGAAAACACTGAGGTTGATTGGCGATGACAAAGAAGACCGTCGCGACTGCAGAAATGCCGAATTCCGGTCTGGGCAGCCAGTTGCGTCAACGCCGCCGGGCCAAGGGCCTGACCCTCACCGAGCTCTCGCGCCTGGCTGGCCTTTCGGTCGGGTTGTTGAGCCAGATCGAGCGCGGCGTCTCGGCGCCATCGCTGAAATCGTTGATGCAGATCAGCGCTGCGCTGGGCATTCCGCCCAGCTGGCTCTTTGACCAGGGCTCGCCGCAGGACCCGCTAGAAAAGGGCCTGGTGGTTCGGCGCGGCGCGCGCCGCCGGCTCGACCTGGGCAGCTACGGCGTGACCAAGGAGCTGCTGACGCCTGACCTGGGCGGCGAGCTCCAGCTCTATCTGGTCGAGATCCGGCCCGGTGGCCAGTCCGGTCCCGAGGCCTACACCCACCGGGGTGAGGAGGCGGGTCTGGTGCTGGCCGGGACCCTGGAACTGATCGTCGAGGATCGTACCGTGCTGCTCTACGAGGGTGATTCGTTCCGGTTCGAGAGTTCGGTCCCGCACCGCTACACCAACCCGGGAACGACACCGACCACGGCGGTGTGGATCAACTCGCTGCCCTACTAGTTGCCGCGGCAATTTCTCAGGCCAAGCGCAGCCACCAGTAGTGGCGCGGCGTCAAAATCTTCCTGCTACCATATTCCCCATCCAATTTCCCCAGGCGGAGCCCCGATGGTGCCAGCACTTGCGGACCAGGCGCTGTTGAACCTTTACCGGACCATGTGTCGGATCCGCGCGTTCGAGGATGCCGCCGAGATCGCGAGCCAGGGCGGCGTCGCGGTCTTCGGCCAAGAGGCGTTTTCCCAGGTTCAGGTTCGCGGCCCTTTGCATCTGTCGACCGGCCAGGAAGCTGTTCCTGCCGGCGTGTGCGCGCACCTGCGTCCCACCGACTACCTGACCTCGACCCATCGGGGCCACGGCCACACCATCGCCAAGGGTGCGAACCTCGAGCGGATGATGCACGAGCTCTTCGGCAAGGCCAGCGGGTATTGCGGCGGACGCGGTGGGTCGATGCATATCGCCGATTTCTCGGTCGGCATGCTCGGCGCCAATGGGGTCGTGGCGGCGGGAATCCCGATCGCGGTCGGCGCAGCGCACTCGATCATGATTCAGCACACTGATGCCATCGCAGTCAGTTTCTTCGGCGACGGCGCGATCAACCGCGGTCCTTTTGCCGAGAGCCTCAACTGGGCGGCGGCCTTCCGGCTCCCGATCCTGTTCGTCTGCGAGGACAATCAGTGGTCGGCTACCACCCAAACGAAGGCGATGTCGGCGGGTGAAGGTGCTGCGGCGCGGGCCGCCAGCCATGGCGTCGAGGCGCTGGCGGTCGACGGCAACGATGTGGCAGCGGTGTACGCCGCCGCGGGGACATTGATCGCAGCAGTGCGCTCGGGCGCTGGCCCGCGCTTGCTGCACGCCAAGACCTACCGGTTCACCGGCCACGTGTCGGTCGATCCTGCCGCCTACCGTGACCCGGCGGAACTGGCGGCCGCGAAGCTGGGCGATCCGCTGGTGGTTGCCGGCGCCCAACTCGTGGCGCGGGGCGCCGACAGCGCCGCGATCGAGGCAGTAATGAGCGAGGCCCGGGCCGAAGTCGCCGTGGCACTGGCCAGCGCCGCCGCCGCGCCTTGGCCATTGGCGTCGTCGGCATGCGCGGAAGTCCAGGATACGGGAGTTGGCATATGGCGCTGATGAGCTACGCGGCCGCCGCCGCCAACGGCCTGGCCGCGGCGATGCGCAGCGATCTGCGGGTGGTGACTTTGGGCGAGGACCTCGGCCGCGGCGGAATCTTCGGCCAGTATCGCGGCTTGCGCGAGGAGTTCGGTGCCGAGCGCGTGATCGACACCCCGATCTCCGAAGCCACGATCGTCGGCGCCGCGGTGGGCATGGCGCTTACCGGGCTCAAGCCGGTGGTCGAGATGCGGGTGATGGATTTCGCGCTCTGCGCCATGGACGAGATCGTCAACCAGGCCGCCAAGAACCGCTTCATGTTCGGCGGCCAGGGCCGGGTGCCGGCGGTGATCAGGATGCCGATCGGGATCTGGAGTGCCTCGGCGGCGCAACACTCGCAGTCGCTGGAGAGCTGGTTCACGCACATCCCCGGACTGGTGGTGGTCACACCCGCGAGCGCGCAGGACAATTATTCGCTGCTGCGCGCCGCGCTCGACTGCGGCGACCCGGTGGTCTACCTCGAACACAAGGAGCTCTGGGGGCTCGAAGGCGAAGTCGACGAGTTGAGGCTGGCAGCACTGGGTCTGGCACAGGTGGTGCGTTCCGGCAGGGACCTGACCATCGTCACCTGGAGCAAGGCGGTGCACTGGTCGCTGGCCGCGGCCGAATTGCTGGCTGCCCGGGGCATCGATGCCGAGGTGATCGACCTGCGCACGCTCTGGCCCTGGGACCGCGAGGCGGTCTTCGAGTCGGTGGCAAAGACGGGGAGGGCGCTGGTCGTGCACGAGGCCGTCCAGGTCTCCGGATTCGGAGCGGAAATTGTCGCGACGCTGGCTGAGCATACCGGCGCGCGCCTGGCGCGGCTCGGTGGCCAGCGGATCCCGGTCGGCTATTCGCCGGGACTGGAAGCGCAGGCGCGGATTTCGCCCGCCGAGATCGCGGCGAAGGGCGAAACCCTGTTGGCCTAACCCCTGGCCGCCTGGCTATCGGGCCGGCCGGCGCTCAGTAGCCGAGCGCGTCGGGCAGCCAGGTCGTGATTCCCGGGATCGCGATCAGGATCACCAGCAGCACCATCATCGAGAACACGAACCAGATCGCCCACTTGGCGGTATGTTCGATTCGGACTCCCGCAAGCCGGCTGGTCACCATCAGGTTGACCGCCACCGGCGGCGTGAACTGGCCGATGGCGACCATGAAGCTCATCAGCACGCCAAACCACACCGGATCCCAGCTGTAGAGGCGCATCAGCGGAACCAGCAAGGGCACGAAGATCAGGAAGATCGACACCCCGTCGAGAACCATGCCGATCAGCAACAGCACGACCACGATGATCGCCATTGCGCCGTAGGATCCGAGGCCGGTTTCGGTGGCGACGCGGGTGATCGGATCGACGATGCCCAAGGTGTTGACCGCGTAGGCGAAGATGCTGGCCAGCGCCACGACGATCAGGATGATTCCCGAGGTCTCGGCAGCATCGACCAGGATTTCCATCAGGTCGCGCACGCCGATGGTGCGATAGACGACCATGCCGACGAACAGCCCAT
>JAHYJF010000473.1 GCA_019428955.1 Burkholderiaceae bacterium | reverse complement strand
CCCGGTTGTTCAGCATCCGGTAGATGAACTTCTTGTCGATGCGGTGGCCACGGCTGGTGGTGACGCCCCGTTCCGCCAACTCTCGCGCCAGCAGGGTGCCGGAACCGATCTCGAGGAACCGGGCGAAGACCCAGCGAACATGGGCGGCATCGGCAGGGCTTTCGACCAGCTTCCGGTCCTTGACCTCATAGCCCAGCGGCGGACAGCCGCCCATCCACATGCCCTTCATCCGGCTGGCGCGGACCTTGTCGCGGATGCGCTCGGCCGTCACCTCGCGTTCAAACTGGGCGAAGGACAGCAGGATGTTCAGCGTCAGCCGCCCCATGGATGTGGTGGTGTTGAACGATTGCGTCACCGAAACGAAGGTCACGCCGTTCCGGTCGAACACCTCGACCAGCTTCGAGAAGTCCATCAGCGAGCGGGACAGGCGGTCGATCTTGTAGACCACCACTACGTCGACCAGCCCATCCTCGATGTCGGCCAGAAGCCGTTTCAGGCCCGGGCGTTCCAGCGTGCCGCCCGAGATGCCACCATCATCGTACTGGTCACGAACCAGCACCCAGCCTTCGGATCGCTGGCTGGCGATGTAGGATTCGCAGGCCTCGCGCTGGGCATGCAGGCTGTTGAACTCCTGCTCCAGCCCTTCCTCGGAGGATTTGCGGGTGTAGACCGCGCAACGCAGCTTGCGGACGACAGGTTTGTTCACGCGGTCCTCCGATGGTTTTTCAGCCCGAAGAACACCCAGCCGTTCCAGCGCGTGCCGGTGATGGCGCGGGCGATTGCCGACAGCGACTGGTACGGCCGCCCCTGCCACTCGAAGCCACCTTGGGTCACGGTAACGATCTGTTCGACGCCCTGCCATTCGCGGATCAGGCGCGTTCCCGCGATGGGCTTCAAATCAGCGCGGATGCGGCGCGTGGTGATATTGCCGCCATCAAGCTGTTCGCCCAAGGCTTCCAGCCGCTTGATGGTTTCGGGTTTCAGCCCGCCATAAGCCAGTTCCTGGATGCGGTAGGCCAAGCGGGATTCAAGATAGCGGCGGTTGAACGGCGGCGGTTCTGTTTCGAACAGGTCGCGCCACTGCGCCTTCAGGTCGGGCGTCGATGTGGTCTTCAGCGCGGCCAGGCGCGCGGGGATGGGATCGGACTTCGTCATGCGTCTCTCCGGTGAGTTGGAGTTGCATGACGGCATTGGTCGGGCGGATAGTGTAGGCAACTTTCTCCAGTTTGGTCAGAGACTTCGCCCTGTTCACGCATCCGCAGCCGAATCAAGCCAAGCGCCAGCAGACCGCACAATTCGGCGCGGCGCTGGGCGGGGGGCATCTGCGCTGCCGGAACTGGGTTTGGTCCCGATGCTGCCATGGACTTGATCTCTGCACCTCTGCCTGGATGGGCAAAGGCTAGGCGGATGGCGCATAAAAACAATCCGTTTCATAGGCTTAGGGTAGGCCTGCGCAATCATTCGCAGACCAGCGTCGAACCGATCGGCTTGAGCCGCTACGGCAACGAACGACGCCATGCCTCGCGGCAGTCGGAAGGGCATCACATCTCTCTGGCAAACCAGCGAATGCGTCCGATGATATTGATCTCATCGGCGGTGCCTTCATAGGGCGTGTAGAGCGGGTTGTCGGAAATGATGCGCACCCGGGGCGGATCGCTCATCGGGATGTGCTCGAGGCGCTTGGCCACGAGGCCCATGCCATCGTGCAGCACGAAGATCCCGGGCGGGTTCGGCACGCGAAGCGCCATATCGACCAGCACTGTATCGCCG
>JAHYJF010000075.1 GCA_019428955.1 Burkholderiaceae bacterium | reverse complement strand
CGAATCGCGGCGGGTTCGGCCGGAGTCATCGCCGAAATCAAGCGCGCCAGCCCCAGCCAGGGGCTGCTGCGCGACCCCTTCGATCCGGCGGCAATCGCGGCCAGCTATGCCAGCTCCGGCGCGGCCTGCCTTTCGGTGCTGACCGACCGGGATTTTTTCCAGGGCGAGCTCGCGCACCTTGGCGCCGCACGTGAAGCGTGCACGCTGCCGGTGCTGCGCAAGGATTTCGTCATCGACGAGTATCAAATCCACGAGGCCCGTGCGCACGGCGCCGACTGCATCCTGCTGATCGTCGCGGCGCTCGGGGACGAACAACTGCGCGACCTGGAAGCGTGCGCCCAGGCTCTGGGCATGGACGTGCTGGTCGAGTCCCACGATGCTGCCGAGCTCGAGCGGGCGCTGGCCTTGCGCACGCCGCTGATCGGCATCAACAACCGCAACCTGCGCACCTTTGCCGTGTCGCTCGACACCACGCTTGGTCTGCTGGCGCGAATTCCTGACGAGCGCCTGGTGGTTACCGAGAGCGGGATTCGCGTGCCGGACGACGTGCGTCGGATGCGCGCCGCCGGGGTCAACGCGTTTCTGGTCGGCGAGGCCTTCATGCGCGCGCCCGATCCGGGCGCGGAACTGGCGCGATTGTTCGAGTAACAAGGTCGGTAGGGCGCGCGCCTTGCCGGTTCAGTACCAGTCGTTGAGCATCAGTCCGATGCCGAGCCGGTGGATGCGCCGGTTGTAGTCGATCAGGCTCTCGCCGTAGCCGTTGAAGTACTGCAGGTACCAGCGCGCGCGCTGGTTAAAGCCTGTCGGATAGCTCAGGTTGAACTCGACGGCGTTCTTGCCGCCGGAGCGCAGGCCGGGGCGCAGCATCGCGTCCCAATTCCATTTCTCGCCGATGTGGCCAAAGCGCAGTTCGCCATTGCCGAGGTAGCGGGTAATTTCGGGGTTGTCGTCGCCGCCGACCTGGGCGGGGTCCGTCTTGGCACGTTCCGGAATGCGCCACCAGGCGCGCAGCGACAACCACCAGTCGCTGCCCCGGTCGAACTCGAACTGCGCAAAGAGACGGTTCCAACTGCGCGAGCCCGACTCGGCGCGACCGTTCGAGATGTGTTCGAAACCGAAACTGCTGAGCCGCTCGGTCCAGCCCAGCACCGGGATTTCGGAACGAAACCGCACGAACACCTCGGGATCGTGGTTGTATTCGCGAAATGGCGAGGAGCGCTTCGCCTGGTAGGCCTGCCACCACGCCTGCCCGGTGTAGGCAAAGAGCAATTCCGGCTCCCCTGGTCCGGCCGGCGCCGTGAGCGGCACCTTGAAGCTCACCTGGAACTTGAACTCGGCCTGGCGCAGCGCCTGCCCGGACAAGGCGTCGGCCCCGGTGAGGTTGCCGCCCTGCGCGAAGGGCAGGGCGTAGTTCGGGCGGTGTGCAATGAAAGCAACCCGCTCGAACCAGAGCCGCGATTCCTCGCCCAGCCGCCTCTGGATCGGGCCCTCCAGGCTTGCGATCGGCAGCGAACCGGGCGAAGCATTGCTTGAGCCCAGGTGCTTGGCCACGGCCTCACGCGCCGGCGTCGGTGGCGCATCAGCCGCGCAACTGGCCCGCACGCTGGCGACCGACGCATCGGGCGCAACGCGGCGCAGGGCCTCGAGCAGGCACTGCTCCGGGGAGACCGCCGCCATCGATGCCGACTGAGCGAACACTGGCTCCGCGAACCACGTCATGACCAACAGCGCCGCATGAGCAGTAATGGTGGTCGGCCGCTTTATCACAGCCCCTTCGCTGTGCCCAGCCAACTCGCGCGCAGGCGCCTTGCCGGAGCGCCGGCGTGGTCGTCGAGGCTGAGCTTGATTTCACTCGCGGGCGGTGTGGCCAGCACTACCTCGGCTTCGATCAGTTCATCGCGCCGGAAGGCGTGCAGACGCAGCGACTCACCGTCGCGGCGCCTCTCGAGCATTGCCTGGAGCGCCGCCAAATCAACCCGCAGCCCAGCGGCGGCAATAATCAAGTCGCCCCCGGCAAGACCAGCGGATTCGGCCGGTCCGGCACTGTAGGCGGTGGCGATTTCGAGCCCGCCCGGGCGGGCCACCAGGTTTGCTCCCAGCCGGGCGCCACCCTTGGTGGCCGCACTCGCCGCAAGCTTGACACCTGCTCCCGCGAGCAGCCGCGCCAACGGCAGGTCGGCAGTACCTTCGGTCCAGGCGCGAATCTGGCGGCGCAGATCGAGTCCGGTCGCTGCGCTCACTTCCGACGGGAATCCGCCTTCCTCGAGGCCAACCGGATCGCGCGTGAAATCGCGCCCGTAGCGCCGCCAGATGTGTTGCATCACGTCGTCGAGCGAGCGCTTGCCGGCGCTGCGCTGGCGGATCGTCAGGTCGAGGGCGAGCGCCACCAGCGACCCCTTGGTGTAGTAGCTGACGATCGCATTGGGCGAGTTCTCGTCCTGGCGGTAGTAACGCGACCAGGCGTCGAAGCTCGAGTCCGCCACGCTCTGGAGCTTGCGGCCGGGGCCGCGCAGGACTTTGCCGATGGTCTCGCCGAGCGCGGTGAAATAGTCATCGACCGCAATTGCCCCCGAACGCAGCAGCAAGAGGTCGTCATAGTAGGAAGTGAAGCCCTCGAAAAGCCACAACATCCGGGTGTAATTCTCGCCTTCCAGGTCGTAACTGGCGAAAACCCGGGGCTTGATGCGCTTGACGTTCCAGCTGTGGAAGTATTCGTGGCTGGCGAGTCCCAGGAACTTGCGATAGCCGGCGGGAACCCCCTTCATGCCAGCATGGGGAAGGTCGTTGCGCGCGCACAGCAAGGCTGTGCTGGCGCGATGCTCGAGGCCGCCGTAGCCGTCGCCGACCGCGGTGACCAGGAACAGGTAGCGTGGCATCGGCGCCCGGCGGCTGCGCGGCTCGAAAAACTTCGCCTGGGTGGCGCAGATCGCGCGCAGGTCGGCGCACAATCGTGCCATATCGGCGTCGTGGCGTCCGGTCACGGCGATGTCGTGACGAATGCCACCGGCTTTGAAAGAAGCGAGTGTGAATTCACCCAATTCGGCCGGATGGTCGATCAGCTCGTCGTAGTTCTGTGCCTGGTAATCCCCGAAGCCAGACTCCGGCGCCCCGGCGAGCGGCAACGAGGTCGCTACGCGCCAGCTCCGGTAGCGCGCCCCGGCCGGTCGGGATATGCGCACCCGGCATGGTTGATCATCCTGCCCGTGGACCCGCAGGAAGACGCTGGTACCATTGAAGAAGCCGTGCGCGGTGTCGAGATGTGCACCGCGCACCGACAGGTCCCAGGCGTAGACCCGGTAACGAACTTCCAGCTGGTTGCGGCTGGGCGCTGCCTGCCAGGTGTGCTTGTCGAGCTTCTCGAGCGCGACGCGCCGGCCATTGCAGCTGGCGCTGATGGCCACGATGTGACGGGCGAAATCGCGGATCAGGTAGCTGCCCGGAATCCACGCCGGCAATGACACCAGCTGGCCTGCCGGATCGGGCTTGGCAATGCGCAGCGTCACCTCGAAGAGGTGTGCCTGCGGTGCTACGGGAACGATCCGGTAGCTGATCCCGGGTGTAGATTTAACCGAGGGCATCGAAGCGCAGAGTCACGAGATCAGGGGGAAAGTCGACATCTTGCACGATTCCAGGGTCGTCGACGTCGATCAGCGTCGGGCGCGAGCGCGAAAGCATCTGCTCGACGCTGCGATCGTCGTTGCAGGCGGCGAGCCGCGCGAAATGGCCGGTGCCGCATACCAGTGGGAAACCGCGCTGGCCGTCGTAGCACGGTGCAATCATGCTGTCGGCCGTGCGTGGCACCGCGAGCAGCCGGGTCACGGTCTGGGCGCGCACCACCGGCAAGTCGGCCAGCAGCAGCACCAGCGCCTGCGGATCGAAGCGCCGCCGCGCCTCGCTGACCCCGGCGGCGAGCGAGTAGCCGAGCCCCTCGCCGGAGCGGCTTGCTGAAACGACCAGGCAGCCCTCGCGCCTCAGCCAATCGTGCAGTTCGCTGTCGCCGGGCGAGGTCACCGCGATAACGTGCGCGCAATGGGCGCCCAGCAGGCGCGCCCCGTGGCAGGCGAGCGGCAGCCCCTCGAACGGCGTCAACAGCTTGTTGATCTTGCCGCTGCGATCAAAGCGCGTGCCCGCTCCAGCGGCAAGGAGGATGCCGACGATCGGGCGGCGTTCGGGCGGGGCCGGTCGCGCATGACGCGCTGCCCTGACTACGCGATGGCTCAACGGCTGACGTCGACCAGCAGTCGGCCGCGTACCGCTCCCTCGAGTATGAGGGGCGCGCGCTCGAGCGCCTCGGTCAGGCCGATTTCCTCGCTCATGCGTTCGATCAGTGCCGGGTCGAGGTCAGTTGCCAGACGCTGCCAAGCTGTGTTGCGGTCCGCGATCGGACACATCACCGAATCGACGCCGATGAGCTTCACGCCGCGCAGAATGAATGGCGCGACGCTGGCCGGAAAATCCAGTGCGCCGGCCAGGCCGCAGGCGGTGACTACGCCGCGGTACTTGGTCTGGGCGCAGGCGTTGGCCAGCGTGTGCGAGCCCACCACGTCAACCACGCCATCCCAGCGTTCCTTCTGCAGCGCTCGACCGGGTCCTGAAATCGCGGAGCGCTCGACTATTTCCGCCGCACCGAGCGCGTGCAGGTAATCGGCCTCCTGGGGGCGCCCCGTCGACGCCACCACGCGATAGCCGAGCTTGGCGAGCAATGCCACCGCGACGCTCCCAACCCCACCGGCCGCGCCGGTTACGAGCACCTCGCCGCCAGCGCGCAGGCCATGGCGCTCGAGCATCATCACGCACAACATCGCGGTGTAGCCGGCAGTGCCGATCGCGGCCGCCTGCCTGGTGCTGATCGACTCCGGCAGGCGCACCAACCAGTCGCCCGGGACCTTGGTGCGCTCGGCCAGCGCTCCCCAATGGACTTCTCCGGTGCCCCAGCCGTTGAGCACCACGCGGTCCCCCGGTTGCCAGTTGGCGTTCTCGCTCGCGAGCACCACGCCGCCGCAATCGATGCCCGCGACCATTGGCCACTTGCGCACTACCGGGCTGCGGTTGGTGATCGCCAGTGCGTCCTTGTAGTTGAGCGTCGAGTACTCGACCCGCACGATGACATCGCCGGTCTGAGCATCGAGTGCAGAATCTTCGAGTTCCTTGAGCGAGGCCCGGAAACCGGCATCGTCCTGTTCGAGAAGTATGGCGCGAAACATCGGGACCTCCGCAAAGTCTGTGAACCTACCCTAGGGGGAATTGTCGCCACTTTGGTGCCCCGGCGTCCAGCCCGGCCGAACGGCGCCTTTTGCCTGACCAGTGTGCGGCAACGCACACATCAGGGCGGCCGGGGTTTGCTAAGATGATTCATTGCAGCCTGATTCGAAGGGTGACGCCATGTCACGCGAACGATTGATCTCGGGATTTCGGCGGCTGGGCGCGTTCGGCGCTGTGGCGTTGGCGTTGGCGTTGGCGCTGGCGGGTTGCGGTGGCGGCAATGCCGGCGGCGTTCTCCCGGGCGGCGGCGTAATCGGCGATTGCCCGTCGCTTTCGGGCGGTGGCACAGGCTATTCGCTGGGGATCTGCCGCACGCCGACGGCGAACGGCACCGTGCTCGAATCGCAACTGCAGCCCACAACTCCGGCTGTGACGATCGCTCCCGATGCGAGCCAGTACAAGCTCGATTTCGGTGCGCCGCTGGGCAGTCAGATGTTCATCACAGCCTCCGACCAAACCAACATCAATACTCTCGGCGAAGTCAAGGGGGTCTACCTGCAGAAGGATGATCCCGTCGTCGTCGGCGCCTATGCTGCGATCGGCGATTTCGCCGACGCGCGCGAACGGGCGACCAATGCTTCGCTGTGGGGCGCCGCCGGTGGCCTCTCGTACACCAGTTTCGGACTCTGGGAACGCTTCGTCAGCGCTTCCGAGGGCTACTACGGCGGTTGGTATATGCCGCGCACTCCGGCTGATGCCATTGTCTCCATGCCGAACTCGGGCAGTGCGACCTACACCGGCATAGCGGTTGGCGCGCTGGCACCAGTCCAGGGCTTTCCGCCGAGCTACGGGGTATCGGCATCGTTGTCACTGACTGCGAGTTTCAGCGATAACAACGTTGCCGGGTCGATGAGCAATTTCCAGCTCTCGAACGTAGCCTTGCCCGAGGGCCTGCCCATCCCCTGGAAGATCGCCGGAGTGCCATTGACCGTGTCTCTGACCGGACAGATTGCCGCCGGGACATCCACCTTCACCGGCTCGATGGATGGCGACGGGAAAGGCACTTTCGAAGGCGCGTTCTTCGGCGCCCAGCCTGCCGGGAAGACCGGCCCGGCCGAGATTGGCGGCCGCTTCCAGTTCGTTACACCGGACGCGCGCCAGGTGGTCGGCGCGTTTGGCGGACGTCAGTAGGGGCGGCAAGATTAGCCGGAGAAGCAGGTCGTCAGGGCTGAGCGCCGGCGCCGCTGCAGATTGCCGGAACGACGCGACGCGCCTCATTCGCGCGGCGGCCGCGGCCTTGCTTGCGCTAGCTTCAGTGTGGACGATTCCGGGCCAGGCCCAGCCGTCTGCCGCAGCGAGCGAGCTGTCCAGCCCTCCGCCCGGCGCTGCCAGCGCACCCTATTCGATGACCAGCGCCCGCGGACGGCTCGAGACCGCGCGCCGGCTGATCGAATCGGGGCAGGCGCCGGCCGCGCGCGAATTGTTGCTTTCCCTGCGCAACGAACCGAGCCTCGACCAGATCGAAGTCCGCTTCCTCATGGCGATGGCCAGCCTGCGTAGTGGGGACCCCGCCGGCGCCATCGCGCTCTGGCGCGATCTGCTCGCCGATCACCCGGAGCTGGTGCGGGTGCGCCTCGAACTGGCCCGCGCGCTCTTTGAGACCGGCAGCGACGAAAGCGCCAGGTTCCATTTTCAGCGACTGCGCGCCATGGCCGATCTGCCGGCCGCGGTGCGCTCGAATGTCGAGCGCTTTCTCGACGCGCTCGATGCCCGGCGCGGCTGGAGCGCCGACCTGGTGGTGGCCGTGCTGCCCGATAGCAACGTCAATTCCGGTAGCTCCATGCAGAGCGTGACTCTCTATGGGCTGCCCGGATTCAAACCCTCCGACGACTTGCTGCAACACAGCGGCGTGGGGCTCTATGTGCGCGGCTCGGTGGGCCGCGTGCTGCGCACCAGTTCGGACTTCGCCTGGGTCGGCCGCGCCACCATTATGCGGCGCGACTTCCCGAACAGCAGGTTCGACGACATGAACCTGCGTGCCGACTTCGGCCCACGCTGGATCGGCGAGCGCGACGAACTCGGGGTGCTCGCGGTGCTCAGCCAGCGCTGGCTTGGCAACGAACGAGCCAACTATGGCGTTGGCGCGCGGGTCGAGTGGACCCGTCGCATCGAGAACTGGTGGCTGAGCCAGGTGGGGTTGGAGCAGGTCGACTTCCGCTGGCGCCTCTACCCGGAACTCGATGGTGCGGCCACCAGGTTGTCCGGCTGGCAGAGTTGGAATATCGACGCGACCACCGTCGTGCACGCCGGTGCCGAGTGGTATCGCGAGGATCTCGTCTCCCGACCATTGAGTAACAAGCGACTCTCCGCTCTGGTCGGCGCCAACCGCGATTTCGGCCACGGCTGGTCGCTGGGTGTGCAATGGCGCTCGGCGGTGACGCGCTACGACGAGGCGCTCGCGGCCTTCGACTATGTCGACCGGCGCGACGTCACCAACACCCTGAGTTTCTCGGTTGCCCAGCGCACCCTGCAGTGGCGCGGCCTGATGCCCGTGCTCTACGTCAGCTTCGTCCTCAACGATTCGTCGCTTGAGCTTTACAGCTACCGCCGTGCGGTGGCGCAGATCGGCCTGTCGCGCAGCTTCTGAGCACCGCCGCAGTGCCCGCCGGCGCGGCGCACCTGGCCTGCTCCCGGCTTATCATCAGGGCAGGCGGCGTGCGCGCTGCGTCTGCCCACCGAACAACACCACCTGGAGGCCAGTCATGCCCTACGAAATGATCCTTGTCGAGGTCCGCGACCGTGTCGGCCTGATCACCATCAATCGCCCCAAGCAACTCAATGCGCTCAACGACGCGGTGATGGACGAAATTGGCGCCGCGCTGATTGCGTTCGACGCCGATGACGGCATCGGCGCGATCGTCATAACCGGCAGTGAGAAAGCCTTCGCCGCCGGCGCCGACATCGGTGCCATGGCGAGCTTCAGCTTTGTCGACGCCTACAAGGGCGACTACATCACGCGCAACTGGGAAACCATCCGGCGAGTGCGCAAGCCGGTGATCGCCGCGGTGGCAGGCTTCGCGTTGGGCGGGGGCTGCGAACTGGCGATGATGTGCGACATCATCATCGCCGCCGATTCGG
This sequence comes from Burkholderiaceae bacterium, assembly GCA_019428955.1. GTDB lineage: Bacteria > Pseudomonadota > Gammaproteobacteria > Burkholderiales > Burkholderiaceae_E > JAGXFR01. Next base: position 4,785 of record JAHYJF010000075.1, on the reverse strand, counting down.
CGCGCTTCGGACAGCCCGAGATCAAGCTCGGCGTGATCCCCGGCGCCGGGGGCACGCAGCGACTGCCGCGGGCGGTTTCCAAGGCCAAGGCCATGGATCTTTGCCTGACCGCCCGGATGATGGATGCCACCGAGGCCGAGCGTGCGGGACTGGTGTCGCGGGTGGTACCAGCCGAGCGCCTGCTCGACGAAGCCATGGCAGTGGCGCAGCTCATCGCGGGCTTCTCGCTGCCGGCGGTGATGATGGCCAAGGAAGCGATCAATCGCGCCTACGAAACCACTCTTTCCGAGGGCGTGATGGCCGAGCGCCGGATGTTTCACTCGCTCTTCGCCACTGACGATCAGAAGGAGGGCATGGCGGCATTCGTCGAGAAGCGCCGCCCCGACTTCAAGCATCGTTAGTAGGCATCGTTAGTAGGGCCAGCGCGCCCGCAAAATCTGTGTTACGATCTCCGGCTCGGTGGATGAAGTTCGTTGATGACGCAAATCGTGTCGCTACGAACCGAAATCATCGGGCCGGCAAGCTCCCGCGGGAGCGACTCGGCAAGCGAAATGTGGTGGTGGCGCGACGGTTTCGGTAAATGTCGGCAGCAACCCAAGCAGTTCGCTTGACAGCGAGATTTGGGGTTGTCATAATTCCTCTTCTCTGCAGTGCGTAATGTGAACCACGAAGCGGTGAATCACGGAACGACCTGCCTGTTCTTTAAAAACCAACAGCCGATAAGTGTGGGCGTTTGGGCGATAGCGCCAACCGTCAGGGGTCAAACCCTCACGGCTCTACAAATGAAACGCTCACACGGTAAGAAGATATATTTCTCGGCGAAAGCCGAGCGCTATGTCGATTCCGTTTGAGAGCTTTCCTTGAGAAAGCAACTAAAGAGATCGAACTATAGAGTTTGATCCTGGCTCAGATTGAACGCTGGCGGCATGCCTTACACATGCAAGTCGAACGGCAGCACGGGGGCAACCCTGGTGGCGAGTGGCGAACGGGTGAGTAATACATCGGAATGTACCCAGTAGTGGGGGATAGCTCGGCGAAAGCCGGATTAATACCGCATACGCACTGAGGTGGAAAGCGGGGGACCGTAAGGCCTCGCGCTATTGGAGCAGCCGATGTCGGATTAGCTAGTTGGGGGGGTAAAGGCTCACCAAGGCTACGATCCGTAACTGGTCTGAGAGGACGACCAGTCACACTGGGACTGAGACACGGCCCAGACTCCTACGGGAGGCAGCAGTGGGGAATTTTGGACAATGGGGGCAACCCTGATCCAGCAATGCCGCGTGTGTGAAGAAGGCCTTCGGGTTGTAAAGCACTTTTGGCAGGGAAGAAACGGTCTGTGCTAATACCACGGGCTAATGACGGTACCTGCAGAATAAGCACCGGCTAACTACGTGCCAGCAGCCGCGGTAATACGTAGGGTGCAAGCGTTAATCGGATTTACTGGGCGTAAAGCGTGCGCAGGCGGCTTTGCAAGACAAGTGTGAAATCCCCGGGCTTAACCTGGGAACTGCATTTGTGACTGCAAGGCTAGAGTGTGTCAGAGGGAGGTGGAATTCCGCGTGTAGCAGTGAAATGCGTAGAGATGCGGAGGAACACCGATGGCGAAGGCAGCCTCCTGGGATAACACTGACGCTCAGGCACGAAAGCGTGGGGAGCAAACAGGATTAGATACCCTGGTAGTCCACGCCCTAAACGATGTCAACTAGTTGTCGGGGATTTATTTCCTTGGTAACGCAGCTAACGCGTGAAGTTGACCGCCTGGGGAGTACGGCCGCAAGGTTAAAACTCAAAGGAATTGACGGGGACCCGCACAAGCGGTGGATGATGTGGATTAATTCGATGCAACGCGAAAAACCTTACCTACGCTTGACATGCCAGGAACTTTCCAGAGATGGATTGGTGCCCGAAAGGGAACCTGGACACAGGTGCTGCATGGCTGTCGTCAGCTCGTGTCGTGAGATGTTGGGTTAAGTCCCGCAACGAGCGCAACCCTTATCATTAGTTGCTACGCAAGGGCACTCTAATGAGACTGCCGGTGACAAACCGGAGGAAGGTGGGGATGACGTCAAGTCCTCATGGCCCTTATGTGTAGGGCTTCACACGTCATACAATGGTCGGTACAGAGGGTCGCCAACCCGCGAGGGGGAGCCAATCCCAGAAAACCGATCGTAGTCCGGATTGCACTCTGCAACTCGAGTGCATGAAGTCGGAATCGCTAGTAATCGCGGATCAGCATGTCGCGGTGAATACGTTCCCGGGTCTTGTACACACCGCCCGTCACACCATGGGAGTGGGTTCTACCAGAAGTAGTTAGCCTAACCGCAAGGAGGGCGATTACCACGGTAGGGCTCATGACTAGGGTGAAGTCGTAACAAGGTAGCCGTATCGGAAGGTGCGGCTGGATCACCTCCTTTCTAGAGATAGCGCCTAGTTCAGGCGTCCACACTTATCGGCTGTAGGCTGAGTTCAAGCCTGGGATACAAGCACTGGGTCTGTAGCTCAGCTGGTTAGAGCACCGTCTTGATAAGGCGGGGGTCGTTGGTTCGAGTCCAACCAGACCCACCACAGGGTCTGGGGGTGTAGCTCAGCTGGGAGAGCACCTGCTTTGCAAGCAGGGGGTCATCGGTTCGATCCCGTTCACCTCCACCAGTTGCTAAGGCGTGAAGCGCAAGTCGCACCATGTGCGGCTTACTCTTCATTCTTTGAATGAATCGGCTGTTCTTTAACAATTCGGAAGAGATGATATCGTATTCAGTTTTTTGATTTGAATACGGGTTGTGATTGCATATACACAACAGAATGATGTTCTTAAAGAGCATTGAGAAATACGGCATAACGCTGATTTGATCCTTGATTGCACTGCTTTTCACAGTGCAGTCGGCAAAGTTATAGGGTCAAGTGAATAAGTGCATGTGGTGGATGCCTTGGCGATTACAGGCGATGAAGGACGTTGTAGCCTGCGATAAGCTGCGGGGAGCTGGCAAACAAGCTTTGATCCGCAGATTTCCGAATGGGGAAACCCACTCCGCAAGGAGTATCCCACGCTGAATATATAGGCGTGTGGAGGCGAACGCAGCGAACTGAAACATCTAAGTAGCTGCAGGAACAGAAATCAACCGAGATTCCGAAAGTAGCGGCGAGCGAAATCGGAGCAGCCTGTACGTGATATTTGACGAGTTAGCTGAACGGTCTGGAAAGTCCGGTCATAGCGGGTGATAGCCCCGTAGGCGAAAACTTGTTGATGGTACTAAGCGTACGAAAAGTAGGGCGGGGCACGTGAAACCTTGTCTGAACATGGGGGGACCATCCTCCAAGGCTAAATACTCGTAATCGACCGATAGTGAACTAGTACCGTGAGGGAAAGGCGAAAAGAACCCCGGGAGGGGAGTGAAATAGATCCTGAAACCGCATGCATACAAACAGTCGGAGCCCGCAAGGGTGACGGCGTACCTTTTGTATAATGGGTCAGCGACTTACGTTTAGTGGCGAGCTTAACCGTGTAGGGAAGGCGCAGGGAAACCGAGTCCGAATAGGGCGAATCAGTCGCTAGGCGTAGACCCGAAACCGGGTGATCTACTCATGGCCAGGATGAAGGTGAGGTAACACTTACTGGAGGTCCGAACCGACTAATGTTGCAAAATTAGCGGATGAGCTGTGGGTAGGGGTGAAAGGCTAAACAAACCCGGAGATAGCTGGTTCTCCCCGAAAACTATTTAGGTAGTGCGTCGTGTATTGCTCCAGGGGGTAGAGCACTGTAATGGTAGGGAGGGTCATCGCGACTTATCTCGCCATAGCAAACTCCGAATACCTGGAAGTATGAGCACGGCAGACAGTCCTCGGGTGCTAACGTCCGAGGTCGAGAGGGAAACAACCCAGACCGCCAGCTAAGGTCCCTAATATTCGCTAAGTGGGAAACGAAGTGGGAAGGCTAAAACAGTCAGGAGGTTGGCTTAGAAGCAGCCATCCTTTAAAGAAAGCGTAATAGCTCACTGATCGAGTCGTCCTGCGCGGAAGATGTAACGGGGCTAAGCGAGTAACCGAAGCTGCGGATGCACACTTTGTGTGCGTGGTAGGGGAGCGTTCTGTAGGTCTGTGAAGGTGAGTCGTGAGGCTTGCTGGAGATATCAGAAGTGCGAATGCTGACATGAGTAGCGTTAAACAGAGTGAAAAGCTCTGTCGCCGTAAGCGCAAGGTTTCCTACGCAACGTTCATCGGCGTAGGGTGAGTCGGCCCCTAAGGCGAGGGCGAAAGCCGTAGTCGATGGGAAGCAGGTTAATATTCCTGCACCGCTGTTAAATGCGATGGGGGGACGGATCGTGGAAGGTTGTCCGGGTGTTGGAAGTCCCGGTTCTTGACTTGTAGGTGTCTGGTAGGCAAATCCGCCAGGCGTATGCCAAGGGGTTGAGACGAGTGAGCTTGCTCGCGAAGCAATTGGAAGTGGTCCCAGGAAAATCCTCTAAGCTTCAGTTTAACAGGACCGTACCGCAAACCGACACTGGTGCGCGAGATGAGTATTCTCAGGCGCTTGAGAGAACTCGGGAGAAGGAACTCGGCAAATTGACACCGTAACTTCGGAAGAAGGTGTGCCTTGGTAGCTTGAAGGAGAACATCCTAAGGGCGAAGAGGTTGCAAAAAATCGGTGGCTGCGACTGTTTACCAAAAACACAGCACTCTGCAAACACGAAAGTGGACGTATAGGGTGTGACGCCTGCCCGGTGCCGGAAGGTTAATTGATGGGGTGCAAGCTCTTGATCGAAGCCCCGGTAAACGGCGGCCGTAACTATA
>JAHYJF010000074.1 GCA_019428955.1 Burkholderiaceae bacterium | reverse complement strand
CTCGAGCGCCGCCATGGCGGTGCTCCTGCAGGAAGGGATCGGCGATACCATCCGGGTCTCGCTTACCCCGGACCCGGGTGGAGCCCGCAGCCGCGAGGTGGTGGTTGCCCAGGAAATTCTCCAGACCATGGGATTGCGCGCGTTCACTCCCCAGGTCACGGCGTGCCCGGGATGCGGCCGCACCAGCAGCACCTATTTCCAGGAGCTGGCGGGGCGCATCGAGACCTTCCTGCGCACCAGAATGCCGGTCTGGCGCGATCTCCACCCCGGTGTCGAGACCATGCAGGTGGCAGTCATGGGTTGCGTGGTCAACGGGCCGGGTGAGAGCGCGCACGCCAACATCGGAATTTCCCTGCCGGGATCCGGCGAGGCGCCGGTGGCCCCGGTATTCGTCGATGGCGTGCGCGGCGTCACCCTCAAGGGCGATCGCATCGCCGAACAGTTCGAGGCGCTAGTCGAGCAATACGTGGCACGGCGCTACCTGACGCACCGATAGGCGGGAAATGGGCAAAGCAGAAAGAATCCAGGGTGTGCGCGGCATGAACGACGTGCTGCCGACCGACGAGGTCTACTGGGATCGGTTCGAGGAAGCGGTCGCTACCGTGATGCGGGGCTACGGCTATCGGCGGATCCGCACTCCGATCGTCGAGCCCACGGCGCTGTTCGTGCGCGGCATCGGCGAAGTCACCGATATCGTCGAGAAGGAGATGTACTCCTTCACTGACGCCCTCAACGGCGACGAACTCACCTTGCGCCCCGAGTCGACCGCGGGCGTGGTGCGCGCGGTGATCGAGCACAACCTGCTCTACGATGGCCCCAAGCGACTCTGGTACCAAGGCCCGATGTTCCGCCACGAACGCCCCCAGAAGGGCCGCTACCGGCAATTCAATCAGGTCGGCGTCGAGGCGCTGGGAATGACCGGGCCGGATGCCGATGTGGAAGTGATCCTGCTCGGCAACCGGCTCTGGGATGAACTTGGTCTGGGCGGGATCCGGCTCGAGATCAATTCGCTCGGTCAGGCCGACGAGCGCAACGCCCACCGCGCGGCGCTGATCGCCTATTTCGAGGAGCATCGCGAACAGCTCGACGGTGATGCCCAGCGGCGCTTGCACGCCAATCCGCTGCGCATCCTCGACACCAAGAATCCCGCGATGCAGGCGCTGGTCGAGGCCGCCCCGCGGCTCGGTGACTTTCTCGGTCCCGAGTCGCTGGCCCATTTCACCGAGGTGCAACGGCTGCTGGCTGCGAACAAGGTGGAGTTTCGGATCAACCCGCGCCTGGTCCGTGGGCTTGACTACTACAATCTCACGGTGTTCGAGTGGGTGAACGAGGATGGCCTCACGCTCTGCGGCGGTGGGCGTTACGATCCACTGATCGCCATGCTCGGCGGCAATCCGGCGCCGGCCTGCGGTTTCGCGCTGGGCGTGGAACGGGTTCTCGAACAGTTGCGCCGGAACGCACCGGACCTGGGAGCGACGGGCTGCGATGTCTACGTGATCCACGCCGGCGGCGCGGTTGGGGAGGTGGCATTCCAGACCGCCGAGCGCTTGCGTGACGCCGGGCTGGAGGTGATCCTTCATTGTGGCGGCGGCAGCTTCAAGTCGCAGTTCCGCCGGGCCGATGCCAGCGGTGCGCGCTTTGCGGTGATCGCCGGCGAAGATGAGCTGGCGCGTGGGGAAGTTTCGGTAAAGTGGCTGCGTGGCTCCCCTATCGGGGAGGGCGCTGCACGCCAGGAGACGGTCGCGCTTGCTGCGCTGGCCGATTGGATCGTCGACGCCATGGTGGCGTCGGACGGCGCAGATATTTGACGGCAACAGGGGTTACAGGGCGATGGCCTACGATTTTGAAGAGCAGGAACAGCTAGACGAACTGCGGGATCTCTGGAAGAAGTACGGTAACTTCATCATGACCGTGATCACGGTCGTGATGGTGGCCGTGGCGGCCTGGCGCGGCTGGGGCTGGTGGGAACTGCGCCAGTCGGGGCAGGCTGCCCAGGTCTACGACCAGCTGCGCAAAGCCGCTGACGACAAGGACATCGGCAAGGTCAAGGAGTTCGCCGGAGTCATCTTCAGTGATTTCAACCGCACGCCCTACGCCCAGATGGCGGCGCTGGTGGCGGCGCGGGCGTACTTCGACGCCGACGACCTGAAGGCGGCCAAGGCTCCTTTGCAGTGGGCGATCGACAACAGCACCGACGAGGAGTTCCGCAACGCGGCGCGCCTGCGCATGGCCGGAGTTCTGCTCGATGAGAAGGCCTACGATGACGGCCTGAAAGTGCTTGAAGCGGGCGTAACCAGCGGACCATTCGCCGGTCTTTATGCCGATCGGCGCGGCGACCTGCTGGTCGGTCTGGGCAAGACCGAAGAAGCCCGCCAGGCCTACCAGAGCGCCCTCGAGCTGCTCGGCACCGCCAGCCCCTTGTACCGCATCGTCAAGATCAAGGCCGACTCACTGGGCGGGACCGGATCATGAAGCGCCGCCCGGCCCTCGTTGCATTGGTGGCGGCGGCGCTGGTCCTTCCGCTGGGCGGCTGTGCGAGCTGGTGGCCGTGGTCGGACAAGGCCAGGATTCCCGAGCTGCCGCAACTCGTGGCCAACAGCGCCCGGGTGGTGTGGTCGGTGAGTCTGCGCAAGGGCGGCACTGGTTACCAGCCGGCGGTAGTCGGCAACGACGTGTTCGTGGCCGCTGGCGATGGCACCGTCATGAAGGTGGACGGGGTCAATGGCGCAGTGGCCTGGCAGGCGAGATCGGAGAAGGGCGTGACTACGGGAGTGGGCAGCGACGGTCAGCTGACCGCCGTTGCCGATCGGCAGGGAACTTTGCTCGCATTCGATGCCAACGGGCGACTGAGCTGGTCGACCACGACCGGCGCGGCGGTGACCTCGGTGCCCGAAGTGGGCCACGGGCTGGTAGTGGTGCTGACCAGCGACAGCCGGGTGCAGGCCTTCGACGCGGTGAGCGGCCAGCGGCGCTGGGTCTTCTCGCGCCAGAACCCGCCGCTGGTACTGCGCCAGAACGTCGCCGTGGCGATCGATGCCACCACGGTCTATGTCGGATTGCCCGGCGGACGGCTGCTCGGCCTGGCGCTCGAGAACGGCGCGGTGCGCTGGGAGGCTGCGGTAGCGGTGCCCAAGGGGTCCAACGAGATCGAGCGCATCGCCGACGTGCTCGGCAAGCCGTTGCTGGTGGGGCGTGAAGTGTGCGCCGCCACTTTCCTCGGCAAGGTGGCGTGCTTCGACGGCACCACGGGGCGTACCCAGTGGTCGCGGGACATTCAGGCGGTCGGCGGACTTGATGGCGACGAGCGGCTCGTGGTGGCTGCCGACGACGGCGGCTTCGTCCATGGCCTTTCGGCGGGCGGAGCGCCGCTTTGGCGCGAGGAACGGCTGGCCCGGCGCATGCTCTCGGCCCCGCTCTTGCTGGCCGATGCCGTGGCAGTCGGTGACATTACCGGCATCGTCCACCTGCTGGGTCGCGCTGATGGCGCCCTGGTCGGGCGCGTCACCACCGACGGTTCAGCGATCATCGCCCAGCCCGTACGCGTCGGGGAGCTTGCCGTAGTCCAGACCAGCGCCGGCGGACTGTACGCGATCGCGGCGCGCTGAAGATGGCAAGCTTGCCGGTCGTCGCGCTCGTGGGGCGACCCAACGTCGGTAAATCGACGCTGTTCAACCGCATCACCCGCAGTCGGGCGGCGTTGGTGGCCGACATTCCGGGCCTGACCCGGGATCGGCAATACGGTCGCGGGCTGGCCGGCGATCGTCAGTTCATCGTGATCGATACCGGCGGTTTCGAGCCCGAGACCAAGACCGGCATCCTGGTCGAGATGGCCCGGCAAGCCCGGCAGGCGGTGCTCGAAGCCGACGCCGTGATCTTCGTGGTCGATGGGCGCGAGGGCCTGACCGGGCGCGATCTTGAAATCGGTGCCGAGTTGCGCCGGAGCGCCCGGGCGATCTTCGTGGCGGTCAACAAGACCGAAGGCATGATGCGCGCCCAGGTGGCTGCCGAGTTTCACGAACTGGGACTGGGCGAACCGCACCCGATCTCCTCGGCGCACGGCGATGGTGTCCGTGACCTGCTCGATGAAGTCCTCGCCCCCTGGGCCGAAGAACCCGCGGCCGCTGAGGCTGAGGGCGCTGAAGCCGACGCCGATGAGCCGCACGAGCCCCTGACGGCTGAAGATGATGCCGCCGCCGGCGCCGACGAGCCCGCCGTAGCGGAACTGCCCCGGGTTCGGGTCGCGGTGGTCGGGCGGCCGAACTCCGGCAAATCAACGCTCATCAATACCCTGCTTGGCGAGGAGCGGCTGATCGCCTTCGACCAGCCGGGCACCACGCGCGACGCCGTGGCCATCGATTTCGAGCGTGGCTCTCGGCCCTATACCCTGGTCGACACCGCCGGGCTGCGGCGCCGCGGCAAGGTGACCGAGACCATCGAGAAGTTCTCGGTGGTCAAGACCCTCCAGGCAATCGAGGACAGCAACGTCTGCGTGTTGCTGGTCGATGCCTCGCAGGATATCTCGGAGCAGGACGCCAGCATCGCCGGCTACCTGCTCGATTCCGGTCGGGCGCTGGTGATCGCCGTCAACAAATGGGATTTGGTCACGGCTGGGGCCCGCGAGCGCATCAAGAGCGAACTCGAGCGCAAGTTCCACTTCCTGCTCTTTGCCAAGGTGCACTACATATCGGCGTTGAGCGGTTCCGGGATAGGGGCGGTGATGCGTTCGGTCGACGCCGCCTATGCCGCCGCGACCCGAACCCTGCGTACCCCGGAACTCACCCGGTCGATGATCGAAGCGGTCGAACGCCAGGCGCCGGCGCGGCGGGGCCCGGTCCGGCCCAAGCTGCGCTACGCCCACCAGGGGGGCCGCAATCCCCCGGTGATAGTGATCCACGGCAGTGCCCTGGATGCGATCCAGGCCTCCTATCGGCGTTACTTGGAAGGGTGGTTCAGGGAGCGCTTCAAACTCGACGGGACACCCCTGCGCATCGAGTTCCGGAGCAGCCGAAATCCCTACGCGCCGAAGTGACCCTACTTGAAATTCCAGCCCCCGGCACCAAATTCGAGTACATTGAAAGGCGGTTTCGAGCGGGTGCAATTGCGACCGGTCGTGACAATACCTAAAACAACAGACGGAGCCGTCATGAGTAACAAAGGGCAACTTCTACAAGACCCATTTCTGAATCTCCTGCGCCGCGAGCACGTGCCGGTGTCGATCTACCTGGTAAACGGCATCAAGCTGCAGGGCCATATCGATTCTTTCGATCAATACGTCGTGCTGTTGCGCAATACCGTGACCCAGATGGTCTACAAGCACGCGATTTCGACCGTGGTGCCAGGCCGCGCGGTGAACTTCGAACAAGAGAGCCCGGAAAGCTGAACGCTAACTCCCCAACCAAGCCGATCCGAGCCCTGTTGGTGGGCGTCGTATTCGGCTCCGGGCGCACCGCCGATGAATCGCTCGACGAACTCGCCGCGCTGGTGACCTCTGACGGCATGCTGCCGGTGGGCCGCGAAGTGTGCCGGCGCTCCCGCCAGGACCCGGAATTCTTCATCGGCAGTGGCAAGGCCGACGCGCTCGCCGAGCGCATCAAGGCCGAAGAGATAGCGGTGGTGGTCTTTGACCAGGAACTCTCGGCGGTACAGCAGCGCAATCTCGGCGAGCACTGGGGCGTGCCGGTGCTCGATCGCACGGAACTGATCCTCGACATTTTCGCGCGCCGCGCCCGCAGCCACGAAGGCAAGTTGCAGGTCGAGCTGGCGCGCCTCGAACATCTCTCGGCGCGGCTGGTGCGCGGCTGGACCCACCTGGAGCGGCAACGGGGCGGTATCGGCGTGCGCGGCGGCCCCGGTGAAAAGCAGATCGAGCTCGATCGCCGCATGCTCACTACCAGGGTGCGCCGCCTGCGCGTGCAGCTCGAGCAGATTCGCAAGCAGCGGCGCAATCGGCGCCGGGCGCGCCAGCGCCGCGAGGTTTTTTCGGTGTCGCTGGTGGGCTATACCAACTCCGGCAAGTCGACGCTCTTCAACGCCCTTGCCAAGTCCGATACCTATGCGGCCGACCAGCTCTTTGCCACGCTCGACACCCTGAGCCGGCGGGTACGGCTGCCGGGCGGCGGCTGGATCGTGCTCTCGGACACGGTCGGCTTCGTGCGCGACCTTCCCCATCAATTGGTCGATGCCTTCCAGGCCACGCTCGAAGAGACCGCGGAGGCCGATCTGCTGATCCACGTGGTCGACGCCTCGGCGCCGGATCGCGATGAACAGGTGTTGCAGGTCGAGCGCGTGCTTGCCGAAATTGGCGCCTCTGAGGTCCCGTGCCTGAGAGTGCTGAACAAGATCGATTTGACCGGCTGGCCCCCGGAGGTCGAGCGTGATTCGTGTGGTAGCATCGTCAAGCTAATGGTGAGCGCTCTTACTGGTGCCGGAATTGACGATTTGCGCGAGGCTATTGAACAGCGCGTACGTGCGCGCGGCGGTGGCGTTGAACCAAAAATCTCCGGGCCGGACGCCGAAATTGACGGCGAACCGGGGCTCAGCGGGCCAATTCCTGAAACGCGCCAGACTGTTGCCTGATTCCCATACCGATTCCTTCCTTCGTGGCGAGCCATGTGGAATAACGTCCGAAACATCTTTTCATTGAACGATCCCGGCTGGGGTCAGAACCAGGGCGGCAACGGTTCCGACCGGCCGCCGCGTCGGCCTGATCTCGAGGGTCCTCCCGATCTCGACGAGATCTGGCGCGATTTCAATCGCCGCCTCAACGGGCTGTTCGGCAAGGGCCGCGGCGGCGGGGGTGGCGATGGTGGCCGGCCGCGCGGTGACGGCCCGTCGGCCAAGGGTGCCGCGATGGGTGCGGGGGTGCTGGTGCTGGCGGCGTTGCTGCTCTGGCTCGGCAGCGGTTTCTACATCGTCCAGGAAGGCCAGTCGTCGATCGTGCTGCGCTTTGGCCAGTACGCCAACCAGATCGACCGGGCGGGCTTCACCTGGCGGATGCCGTACCCGATCGAGACCAACGAAATCGTCAACCGGCAGCAGCTGCGCACGGTCGAGATCGGCTACCGCAACGGGGTCCGCAACAAGCAACCGCGCGAGGCGCTGATGCTCACGCGGGACCAGAGCATAGTCGACATGCAGTTCGCGGTCCAGTACCGGGTCGGTAATCCCAAGGACTACCTGTTCAACAACAACCTCGGGCCGGTGCCGGAAGAAATCGCCCGCCAGGCGGCGGAAACCGCGATGCGCGAGGTCGTCGGACGCTCGAGCATCGACCAGGTGCTCTATGAAGAGAAGGACGTCGTCGCCCGCAAGGCCAGGGACCTGATCCAGGCTCTGGTCGATCGTTACGGCGCCGGACTGACGATCATCGACGTCACCATCCAGCAGGTCCAACCGCCGGAACAGGTTCAGGAAGCATTCGAGGACGCCAACAAGGCGGCCCAGGATCGCCAGCGACTGATCAACGAAGGCCAGGCCTACGCCAACGACGTGATTCCCAAGGCCGGCGGTGCCGCCGCCCGGGTGAGTCAGGAGGCCGACGGCTATCGCCAGCGGATCATCGCGACCGCCACCGGTGACGCTTCGCGCTTCAAGCAGGTGCTGGCCGAGTACAGCAAGGCTCCGCAGGTAACGCGCGACCGCATGTATCTGGAGACGATGCAGCAGGTCTTCTCCAGTGTCAGCAAGCTTTACGTCGACTCGAAGTCCTCCGGCAACCTGCTTTATCTGCCGCTCGACAAGCTGATTCAGCACCCCGACGCGGGTGGCCCTGGCGCCTCGGCGGCGGCGGGCCTGGCTGGGACCCAGCCGGCGGCGGCGCCGTCGAGCAGCGTGCCGGTCGATAGCCGTTCGCTCACCAGAAATCGCGAGCGGCCAGTTCGCTGAGCCCCTGAACGAAACCAGATTCGGAACCCAAGATGAACCGTCTGCTTCCCATCATCGTCGGCGTACTGGTTGTTCTGGGCCTTGCCCAGTCGATGATCTTCATCGTCGACCAGCGCCAGTTCGCCATCAAGTACGCCCTGGGCGAGATCCGCGAAGTGATCGATAAGCCCGGCTTGTACTTCAAGCTGCCGGCCCCTTTCCAGAACGTCGACTATTACGACAAGCGGATCCTGACGATCGACAACTCGGAGATCGACCGCTTCGTGACCTCGGAAAAGGTCAACGTCCTGCTGGATTCGTACATCAAGTGGCGGATTGTCGATCCTACCGCCTACATTCGCTCAGTGCAGGGCAGTGAACGGGTCGCGCAGGACCGCATCCTGCGGATCCTTCGTGACGCCTTGCAGAACGAAGTGGCCAAGATGACCATGGCCGACGTGGTTTCCGAGCAGCGCGACAAGCTGGTCGAGAAGGTCAGCACCAAGGTGCGCGACGATTCCAAGACCATTGGGGTCGACATTGTCGATGTCCGCCTCAAGCGGGTCGATTTCGAGCCCAACGTTCAGGAGCGGGTGTTCGCCAGGATGCAGTCCGAGCGCAAGCGCGTTGCCAACGAGCGACGCGCGACTGGCGCCGCCGAGTCGGAGAAGATTCGCGCCGACGCCGACCGTCAACGCGAGGTGCTGCTGGCCGAGGCTTATCGCGACGCCCAGCGCATGAAGGGCGAGGGCGACGCCAAGGCAGCGTCGCTTTACGCCGAGGCCTTCGGCCGCAATCCTGAATTCGCCGAGTTCTACCGCTCTCTCGAGGCCTATCGGGGTTCCTTTGCCAACCGCAGCGATGTCATGGTGGTTGACCCGTCGGCGGAATTTTTCAAGTTTTTCAAGGGGTCTAGCGGCGGCCGCCTGAAGTAATCGTGGCCTTGGAGTCGGTGTGATGAGTTCCGGACTGCTCATTACGGCTTTGGGTCTGATGCTGGTTTTCGAGGGGCTGATGCCCTTGATCGCACCGGCGCAGTGGCGTGCGATGTTCCTCCAGATCGCCGGTTTGCGCGACGGCCAGATCCGTTTTATCGGGCTTGGCGCCGCGCTTCTCGGGCTGGTGCTGATAGTCATCTAAAATAACCATTTTCCGCTGCCCGGCGTGAGCCGGAATCGACCGACCATGCCCCGCTGGCTGTTGCCCGAAAATATCGCGGATGCCCTGCCGTCCGAAGCGCGCCGCATCGAGGAGTTGCGGCGCAATCTGCTCGATCTCTATCGCAGCTACGGTTACGAACTGGTGATGCCGCCGCTGGTCGAGTATCTCGACTCGCTGCTCACCGGCGCCGGCGGCGAATTGCTGTTGCGCACCTACAAGCTCGTCGACCAGCTCTCCGGCCGCACCCTGGGCGTGCGCGCCGACATGACGCCCCAGGTGGCGCGTATCGATGCCCATCTGCTCAATCGCAGCGGTGTTGCGCGCTTGTGCTACGGTGGCTCGGTGCTCCACGCGCGGCCGGCGGGACACTTTGCCAGCCGGGAACCGCTCCAGGTCGGCGCCGAGATCTACGGCCATGCCGGTCACGAAGCCGATCTCGAAGTGCTGGAATTGATGATCCGCTCGCTGGCGCGCGCCGGGCTGAAAGAGGTGCGTGTCGACCTCAGCCACGCGGCGATCGTGCCTGCGCTTCTGGCCATCGAATCGGGGCTGGACGAAAACGAACTCTATACACTGCTGCTGCGCAAGGACCTGCCGGATCTCGCCAGCCTGCTGGCTTGCCGCCCGCCGCTGCAGCGCGATTCAATGCTCGCGTTGCCGGGACTTTACGGGCCGGCGCTCGGCGAGCAATCGGTGCTGACTCGGGCGCGCTCGGTGCTGCCGCCGTTGCCCCTGGTGCGCGCGGCGCTCGACGAGCTCGAACGAATCTGCGTCGCGAGCCTGTGGCGCGAACTTCCGGAGGTCACCTTGTCGATCGACCTCGCCGACTTGCGGGGCTATCGCTACCACAATGGGGTCAGCTTCGCCGCTTACGCCGATGCGGTGCCGAACTCAATCGCGGCAAGCACCTCGGTAGCTCGGGGAGGTCGTTATGACGGGGTCGGGGCCGCGTTTGGACGCGATCGTGCGGCCACTGGTTTTTCGCTCGAATTGCGCGCCCTGGCGGAGTTGACCGGTGCCTCGGAGCGGTTGCCGGCGATTAGCGCTCCCTGGCTGGATGACATTAATTTGCGCGCTGTTATTGCAGCACTGCGCGCCAGCGGTGAGGTGGTGGTCCAGGTAATGCCGGGACAGGAACATGAACGGCAGGAGTTCGCATTCGATCGTGAACTCGTGCACACCGACGGTGAATGGGCACTACGCCCGATATCAGGAATTTGAAATGGCCAAGAATGTAGTGATCATCGGCTCCCAATGGGGGGACGAGGGCAAGGGCAAGATCGTCGACTGGCTCGGCGAGTCGGCGCAGGGCGTGGTTCGCTTCCAGGGCGGTCACAATGCCGGCCACACGCTGGTAATCGGTGGTCGCAAACGGGTCTTGCGCCTGATTCCTTCCGGGATGATGCGCCCCGATACCATCTGCTACATCGGCAACGGTGTGGTGGTGTCTCCCGAAGCGCTGCTCACCGAGATCGCCGAGCTTGAAGAGGCCGGAGTCGTGGTGCGCGACCGCCTGCGCATCAGCGAGGCTTCGGTGCTGATCATGCCCTACCACGTCGCATTGGACAAAGCGCGCGAGACGCGGCGCGGCGATGCCAAGATCGGCACCACCGGCCGCGGCATCGGCCCGGCCTACGAAGACAAGGTGGCACGGCGTGCCCTGCGGGTAGGCGACCTGATGTTCCCGGAACGATTCCGTGAGCGGCTCGCCGAGGTCATGGATCTACACAATTTCGTGCTCACCAAGTATCTTGGTGCGCCGGCGCTCGACCCCCAACGCATCGCCGACGAGGCGCTCGAATTCGGCCAGCAGATGAAGCCCATGATCGCCGACGTCGGCGCACTGCTCGCCGCCGCGATGGCGCGCGGCGACCGGCTGCTCTTCGAAGGGGCGCAGGGTGCGCTGCTCGACGTCGACCATGGCACCTATCCGTACGTGACCAGTTCCAACTGTGTCGCCGGGGCGGCTGCCGCTGGTTCCGGAGTCGGGCCGCAGCGTCTCGAGTACGTGCTGGGAATCGTCAAGGCCTACACCACCCGCGTCGGGTCGGGGCCGTTCCCGACCGAACTGCTCGACGAAGTCGGTAGCTTGCTCTCCAAGCGGGGCAACGAGTTTGGTGCAGTCACCGGGAGACCGCGGCGCTGTGGCTGGTTCGACGCGCCCGCTCTGCGCCGCTCGATCCAGTTGAACGGGGTTTCGGGACTGTGCGTGACCAAGCTCGACGTGCTCGACGGCATGACGAGTGTGAAGCTGTGCGTGGGCTACGACGTCGACGGCAGCCGGGTCGACATCCTGCCTCTGGGCGCCGATGCGGTTGCCAAGTGCGTGCCGATCTATGAGGAAATGCCGGGCTGGAGCGAGTCGACGTTCGGCGTCACCAGTTTCGATCAGCTGCCGGCCAATGCACAGCGCTACCTGGCGCGACTGGCCGAGGTGTCGGGCAGCAGGATCGACCTGGTTTCGACCGGTCCGGACCGCGACGAGACGATTCTAATCCGCCACCCGTTCGAGTGATTGCCTTCAGGAGAAGGTTAGCGGCATGAAAGATCTCTACGTTTCCTGGGACGAGTACAACCGCCTGATCGAAAAGCTCACCCTTCGGGTTTGGGAGTCAGCCTGGCATTTCGACGCGATCGTTTGCCTCGCGCGCGGTGGCCTGCGCATCGGCGACGTGATGTCGAGGATGTTCGATCGGCCGCTGGGCGTGATCTTTACCAGCTCCTACCGCGAGGAAGAGGGTACCCGCCAGAGCCGCCTGATGATTGCCGAGCACTTGAGCTCGGCGCAGCCGCTGCCTGGCGGCAACTGGCTGTTGGTCGACGATCTGGTCGATTCGGGTGCTACGCTGGTCGAAGTCCTGCCGGAGTTGAAAAAGCGCTACCCGCAGGTCAAGGAGATTCGCTCGGCGGTTATCTGGCGCAAGGGCGCATCAGTTGCCGAACCCGATTACTACATCGAGAATCTGCCGACGAACCCCTGGATTCATCAGCCGTTCGAGGAGTACGACCACATGCGCCCGGCCGACCTCAAGACCCGTTGGGGTTGAGGGTCCGCTCGCGCACGTACGGCAACTGGTCGAGGTGCGCACGCAGCCGTTCGAGCTTGGCGGCGTAGCGATTGCCACTGTTCAGAGCGTTCCGCCCCTGGTCGACGAAATAGAAAGGTGGATAGGGTTCGATGCGGCGCAGCTTCTGCGTCAATGCCAGGGTCTCCTGCTGCTTGCCGGCAGAGCTCAGTACCGTCGCGAGGTTGGCGATGAAGGTCGGATTGTCGGGTGCTCGGGCGAGCAGCATGCGCGCCAGGCGCTCGGCATGGACCAGGTCGCCATGGCGGCGATAGATCACCGCCAGCGTGTTGTAGGCGGGCAGGAAATCCGAGTCTTTCAGGACCGCCGCACGGGCCCGCCAGTTCGCGGGCGTGGGCCATTACGCCCAAGCGCAGTGATGGGCGATAATCGACCACTCGAAACATGCTCTTGGTCGCGAACCACGAAGCCAGGAATTTGCTCGCGGCCGCCCTGGCGGCAGTAGCGTGGTGGTGTGCTGGGAGGGGAAAAAATTGGAAACCCGCGCTGGTGATGCGTCACAGGGGGTATTAGATGGTGCCCAGAAGAGGACTCGAACCTCCACACCCTTGCGGGCGCTAGGACCTGAACCTAGTGCGTCTACCAATTCCGCCATCTGGGCACTGCCGACGCCGCCCGTTATCAACCGCAAACAATCGGCGCTTGCAAGGGGACGAAGTGTAATGGTCTGTCGAAATTTGTCAAACGCCGAGCGCCTTTCAGCCATCTCCGGGGATGCCTCCTGATGGCCACCAGACGTCCGACCCGAAGCAGCGCCGCCGATCATGATGGGCGCGAGCCAGGAGCCCCACCCACTCGGGCCGAAATCCTGGCTTGCCTCACCGAGGCCGGTGTGCCCCTGATGTCCAACGATCTCGGCGAGCGGCTGATGGTCGCCGGCGACGCCATGGATCCGTTCCAGCGTCGTTTGCGTGCCATGGAGCGCGACGGCGAGTTGATGCCCAATCGCAAGGGCGCGCTGTTGCTGGCCAGCAAGATTGATCTGATCGCAGGCAAGGTCCAGGGCCACCGTGACGGCTTCGGGTTTTTCATTGCCGACACTGATCAGCCCGAT
>JAHYJF010000472.1 GCA_019428955.1 Burkholderiaceae bacterium | reverse complement strand
CAGCTCGCTGGGCATGCCCAAGGCCGCGCGGGCGGTCGCCGGCGCAGTGGCCCGTAATCCGGTGGGGGTGATAGTCCCCTGCCACCGGGTGATCGGCTCGGATGGATCGCTGACCGGTTACGCCGGCGGGCTCGACCGGAAAGAGGCGCTGCTGACGCTCGAAAGCGCCCGGTGAATCCAATTTCACCCGCCAGCGAAGCCGCGCCGATGCGGCTGCGCGATGTCACCAACCTGTTGCTGCTCGCCGCGCTCTGGGGCGGGTCGTTTCTGTTCATGCGCATCGGGGCAGGGCCCTTTGGCGCGATCCCGATGGCCGGGCTGCGCACCGGCATTGCGGCGCTGGTGCTGGTCGCGCTGCTCGCCGCGCGCGGCGGGACCGCGGAGATGCGCGTCGCCCCCGGCGCGTTGCTGATAATGGGGTTGCTCAACTCGGCGATCCCATTTGCACTGTTCGGTTTTGCGGCGCTCAGCCTCAAGGCGGGATTCTCGGCGATCCTCAATGCCACTGCGCCGTTCTGGGGAGCTTTGGTGGCGTTCGCCTGGCTGGGCGACCGGATCACCATGCTGCGGGTCTTCGGCCTGATGGTCGGCTTCTCGGGCGTGGTGGTGCTGGTCTGGGGGAAGCTCGATTTTGGCGCTGGCGGCACCGGTCCGGCGATTCTGGCGGCGCTGGGCGCGACCCTGCTCTACGGCATCTCGGCCAACTATGCCCGCCGCAAGCTTGCGGGGACCGGCGCGCTGGCCAACTCCGCCGGCAGTCAACTGGCTGCGGCGCTGGTGCTGCTGCCGTTTACCGTGGCCTACTGGCCGGCGGTGATGCCCGGGGTTCTCCCCTGGCTGGCGGTGGTCGCCATGGCGGTGCTGAGCACGGCGCTCGCCTACGTCATCTATTTCCGGCTGATCGCCAGCGTCGGGGCAACGCGTGCCATAACGGTCACTTTCCTGATCCCGGTCACCGGGATGTTCTGGGGCTGGGTCTTTCTCGCCGAAGCTGTAACCTGGAACATGGCGGCCGGGACCGTCGTGATCCTGCTCGGCACGGCGCTCACGACCGGCCTGATCGGAGCGCGTACTACGTCCGTCTAGCTGGAATACTGTTCAGGTACGAAGCGCCGCCATTGTCGTGCCCGATGCCGGTGTCAGGCAAACGAATCCATGCGGCCACGACAGAGTTCGATCACCTTTGCCACTGCTGCTTGAGCATTTGGTCCGTGGACGCACTGCGCGGGAACAACAAGTCGATCGAGCGTGCCTCTGAGCTCTTCCAGTACGGCATCGATCGCGTCGTGCGCGTTACCCGCGCGCAGTCCGGCAAGGGTTGCGACGGTGAAGAAGTCTGCGCGACGCAGTCTTTCGTTCTTGCCGTTCAGCTTGAGCGCCATGCGGTCATGCTCCAGCCGGGGAAAAACCCATGTCTTGACATCCTCCCCGGCCTGAAGGCGGGAGATTCCTGCGGCGCTCAGGTGTGGCATTGAGCCACCCCTGAGTCGCTTCGGTGGGTTCCTGTTGCTGGCGGCATTACACTACCGCTCACTTCACAGGTAACCGGGCGTATCCCGCCCTTAAAACATTGATCGCGTCGACGATATCGGCGTCTTCCTCGAAACCGCATTCCACGCACACGAAGCGGGCTTGCGTCTGGCGGTTGTCCGCCGACACATGAGCACAGCACGGGCAGGTGCGGCTCGTGTTCTGCGGCGCCACGGCGAAGAGATAACCACCGTTCCACGCCAACTTGTAATACAGCTGGCGGCGGAACTCGAACCAGCCCTGATCGAGGATGGACTTGTTCAGGCCGGACTTGGCCCGAACGTTTCTGCCCGGTGTTTCGGTGCTGCCCGCCGCCGACCT
>JAHYJF010000471.1 GCA_019428955.1 Burkholderiaceae bacterium | reverse complement strand
TGATTTCATTTAACTCTCGTGTGTTCGCCGCTATCAATTTGGCAACGGCGTGACTGAAATAACCCTGATAACGGCGCTGAAGGTCTCCAATTTGCCAGTCACTTTCGCGAATTATGCGTCTGCACAAATCTGAACCACACTTGCAGTCGAAGCTGAAGTAACTCTTGCTGTTCTCGTTTGATATCATGATCATTGCGTAATCATAGGTTATTTCTTCATCGACCTCGATATCACGCATCGCAACAATGATGATTTGGCCATCAAACCCCGAATTCGGATCGCAACTATGATTCACATAGTGTTGCGGCATTCTTGGCAGATCGAGTGGCGAGCGTGGCCCTATGGAAAAATCTACGCTGAGCTCAATGGGTTTGTCTGAAAGACCATCTTCCAAGGCATCTTCGTCGGCAATTGTCAGAATGTAGCCGCCCATGACAAAAAGGACCTCGTCCTTCCTCACTTTTTGTCTGGCAAAGACTCCACGGCCGAAACCGCCGACATATTCGAACGTCTCTCCAGTCTCGGACCGTCGCTGCATGCCGCCGTATTTGTCGGTCGATTCAACGGCGAGCTTCGGGTTCATCCAGGAATACGGTTTCGGACATGTCTCAATAGTGTCTTCCATCTGTTTTCCCTTGTCGAACTTACGAAACAGGCGACTCGCCGACTTGTAACACCTCGCGCCGAATGCTCGCATGAAGATCCTTTCCCGCCAAGGCTCTCGTCGAGTGCCAACGAAAGTCGTGACCCAGGGCCGCCCCCACGCAAGCGTTGCAGATGGTCGTCGCCGTGGCCATGCGCTCTGAGCGAAAGCATCCCCGATGATCCCCGAACTACCGCTAACCCTGATCGCCAGCCTCGAGCGGCGTCTGGTCACCGCCACTTCGCTCGCCACCTCGCCCTTCACCGGCTCCGCGCAGCTGCAGGACTGGGGTGGCGAATGGTGGGAGTATCAGATCGAGATGGCGCAGACCCGCGGCCGCGATGGTCGCCGCCTGGCGGCGTTCTTCGCGCAACTGGGCGGCCCGCGCGGCAAGTTCCTGTTCCGCGATCCTGCCATCGCGCAGAGCCCCGGCGCGGGCGAGCCCGTGGTTGATGGTGCCGGACAATCGGGCAACGCGCTTGCGACACGCGGTTGGGTGCCAAACACCCCCGCGCTGCTGGCGGGCGACTTTCTCTCGCTGGGGAGTGACAGCGCGACGCGGCTTCACCAGGTCACTGCCGATGCAATTGCCGACGCCACTGGTCGCGCCACGCTCGCCCTCGTGCCGCGGCTGCGCACCTCACCCGCCGACGCCGCACCGCTCGAGATCGGGGCCCCGGCGGTGCTGTTGCGCCTCACCGCCCCGGTCGCCACGCGCATCGGTCGCGTCGAAAGCTACCGCTTCTCCTTCACCGCCCGCGAGGCGCTATGAGCCGCGATCTGACCCCCGCCTTTGCCGCAGCCCTCGCCGAGGCAGACCTGCGCCCGGCGCTCTTCTTCGAGGGCCAGTTCGCTTCAGGCTGGCTGCGGCTCTGGACCGGGCTTGGCGAGATCGCCTGGAACGGCGCTCTCTGGGCCGGGGCGGGCTCGCTGCTTGCTGTCAGCAGCATTGACGAGCGCGGCGAGGTGGTGGCCTCGGGCACCACGATCTCGCTGTCGGGCGTGCCGCTCGACATGGTGCAACTGGCCATCGCCGAGGCGCGCCAGGGTCTGCCCGGCCGGATCTGGCTGGCGCTTCTCGCCCCCGACGGCAGCATCATCGCCGACCCGGTGCAGGCCTTCTCCGGCCGCCTCGATGTGCCGCAGATCACCGACGACGCCGCCACCTGCACCATCACGTTGAGCTACGAGTCCCGCCTCATCGACCTCACCACG
>JAHYJF010000073.1 GCA_019428955.1 Burkholderiaceae bacterium | reverse complement strand
GGGTTGCGGTGCACATTCGGCCCACCACGGTGTCGTGCGCCGCTTGCCAGTCGAAGGTGGCCTGCACGCCCTGCGGTCCGGAAATCTCGATCCGGGGGCGGGGCAGATAGACGGCGTGCACGGTGAAGGTGAAGGCTTCGCCCGTGGGCAGGACATAGGCGAAGCTGATCTCGGCGGGATCGCCGTTGATCGCCTGGCTCACCAGCGTGCTGTCGGCAAAGCGGACCTCGATGCGCCCCGTGAGTGCTGCGATGCTTGGGTCGGCCCCGTCGATCCTGCCGTCGCTGCGAATGGTCTCGATCCGGTCGAGATTGTTGGCATAGGTGATCTCGGCGGAAACGACATTGCCCAGTGCCGTGCCATTGCGGCTGATCGCCCCGTTGAAATGGCCGAAGCGCCGGAGCGGCAGATCGGCAGGCGTGCCTGCAGCGGTTGTGGTGGCGATGGTCTCGCCCTGCGCCACAAGACGTGCGGTGGCGGTCAGCAGGCCAGATCGCTGCACCTGCCAGCTCAGCTGATCCAGCACGCAGCCGGAATACATCGCATAGCGCGGCACCTCGGGCATGGCGGTCTCGATCGACATCGAGGGCAGGGTCCATGCGCCCGAACGGAACTCATGGGCGTAGGGGGCCGCCGCACCGGTGGTCACCGGATCGCCAAACGCCGCCTTGAGCCAGAACCCGAACCCCGCGGCATCGATCGGCACCACGACATCGCCATCCGCCGTCACCGCGTCCTTGATCGGGGCCAGCGGATCGCGGCCATAGCCCAGCAGTTCGCTGTTCAGCAGCGGTTGCTCCGATCCCAGCGAGGTGCTGGCGAAGGGCATCCTGGTGAAGCCGCCAACCGGCGGCGTTCCATACGTAGTCTCGAAGCCGAGCGCCATCTGCGCCCGCGCGCCTTGCGCACGTGCCATGGGGGTCTCCTGTTGTTGGAGGGTGTCAGGCCAAGGGGCCGGTGGTGGTGTAGTGCAAAACGACGGTGATCACTGCCGCTTTCAGCGCCGCCGCGCCCTCGATGGGTAGGTCGACCGAGGCTGGTGCTTCGGGTTCGACCCAGTCGCAGAGGCTGCCAAGCGTGCGGTCGGTTTCCAGCGCCGTGCCGATGGCGGCGATCAGGGTGTCAAAGGCCGTGGCCCGACCGGTGCCCGCCTGGACGACGACCTCCAGCTCGGCCCGATGCTGATAATGGTAGCGCAAGGGCGACAGCGTCACCTCCGGCTCGCCCGGCTGGCCATCTCGCAGGATGATCAGACCGGCTGCCGGGATCCGCTCGGGCAGCACCTCGTCACGCAAGGTCAGGGCGGCAAGCGGCTGCAGCCGCGCGTGCAGCGCGGCGAGGACGGTCTCAAAGGTGGTGGGCATGACGGCGCACTTCCTGACTTGTGACTTCTGCTGTGATCGAAGATATGCTAATGGTAATACTCATGAATACCCGTGAGGAGTCGCCCGCATGAACGCCGTTCGCCCCATTGCCGTAAAGCTCGATCAGGACACCCGCGACCGCCTCAAGCGATTGGCGGATGCCAAGGACCGCTCCACCCACTGGATGCTGCGCGAGGCCGTGGCGCAGTTTGTCGAGCGCGAGGAGAAGCGCGAGGCATTTCGCCAGGCAGGGTTGCAGGCTTGGCAGGAGTATCAGACGACTGGCAAGCACATCACGCATGACGAAGCCGATGCCTGGCTTGCCAAGCTGGAAGCAGGCGAAGAGGCGGCAGCACCTGAATGCCACGACTGATCTGGTCGCCCGCCGCGCTGCGGGATGTCGAACGGCTTTACCGTTTCCTCGCCGACAAGAACCCCGATGCCGCCCGGCGCGCGGCCAAATCCATCCGCGAGGGCATGAACATCCTGCGCAATCAACCGGGTGCCGGGCGGCCGGTCGAGGACATGGAGCCGGAATTCCGCGAGTGGTTTATCACCTTTGGCGACAGTGGCTATGTGTCGCTTTATCGGTTTGATGGCGAAACGGCGGTGGTATTGGCCGTACGTCATCAGCGCGAGGCTGGCTACTGACGGGAAGAGGCGATCACACCTTCCCCTCAACCCAGTTCGCCACGATCAGCCCCGGCACGCCATCCACCGCCCGTTCCGCATCCCGCGCCAGATCCAGCCGCTTGCGCAGTTTGACCTGCGGCACGAGCAGGAAGATCGGCACAGTCGTCAGCCCGCGCCCCGTCTTCGATCTGGACGCCACCGCGCGCCCCTTGGTGTTCAGCCGTCCCTCGGCCACCAGGAGACTTGGCCCGCGGCGGCGAAAGACAAAGCGCAGCCGCAACCCGGTGCGGCGTTCCCATTCGCCGGGGGTGATGCGGCCGCCTTTGCTGCTTTTGCCTGCCGCCGGAGTGGGGATCGCCAGCCAGAACCCGTCTTTCGACCGGATCAGCGGCCCGGTGTCATGCGCGCCGATGATGACCGGGGCCTTGGTCCAGACCAGCGCCGCCGCGTCCAGGCTCTCGCCCGCCTTCGGGAAGGTCTGGCTCCGGATCGAGTTCGCCAGCCGCCTCCCCAGCCCCGCGCCGGTGACCTGGCCGCGCCAAGCGGTTTTCAGCCCGGTTCCTGCCTTGCGCATGGCGGCGGTGACGGCCTTCTCGCCCGCCTTCACCTCTGCGGCCATGGCGGCGACGAGGTCCGGCGTGATGTCGAGTTTCAGTTTCATGATGGCCGCAGGTCCAGCGACCAGATCAGGCGTTCGCGGTCGCGGGTGGGTTCGCCCTGAATGGTGAAGCTGTCGGCCCCGATCACGATCAGATCGCCGGGGCGCGGATCGGGCAGGTCCGAGACGCGGACGTCCACCATCATGGTGTCGCTCACAAAGCGCCCAGCGCCAAATTCGGTGATGCGATCCGGGGCGCGGCGGATCACGCGGATCGGGCGCTCTTCCGAGGTTGCGGCAGAGATCCACACAGCCGCCACCGCCATGGACGGGTTGGCATAGATGCGATCCATGGCGGCAGCGAAGACGGTCATGTCGGGGCCGTTCAGTTCGAGGTATGAATGCGGATCGCGATGCGCGGCCGCTTGTTGACCGGCAGGATCGAGGCCTCGGTCATCAGGTCGATCCAGCGGCCCTTTTCGTCGAGATGCTGGCGGGCATAGAGCGGCAGGCCGAGGGTATTGGCCGCCTCCAGCAGGTTTGCGGGGCCGCCATAGGTGGTGAACGTGTCCATAGTGCCAAGCGGGAAGGCGATGCCTTCGCTGGCCGGGATCAGCCGTTCGGTGGCCTTGGTGGAGAGCGTCACCGTGCCCGCATACTCCTCGAAGACTATCCCCGCGAAGGGGAAGTTGCGCCGCACATCCTGGCGCAGGGGTTGCGCGCCGGTGGCGGCGTAGAACTTGTAGGCCTCCTCGGTCTTGGGATGCGCGATCAGCTTGTCGAAGAATTCCCGGCTGACGAGGGCATGCACGTCCGTCATGCTTTCGCCCAAGAGGTTGTCTTCCATCGACCGCAGCACCTCGCGGACCTTGCCCTGCACGTTGGTGCCAGCCGTCCCCAGCAGGAAGTCGACCGAGATCTGCGCCAGGCCAAACTCGGTGAAGTAGTTGTAAAGCGTGGTCCCGGCCCCGTCCTTCACGATGCCGCGCAGGGCGTTCATCTCCATGTATTCGCGGGTTTGGGCGTGCTTGCGGCGCATCAGCTGCAGCTTGCGATTCATCACCTCGACCAACGGATCGGCACCGTCGAAGACGCCCAGCGCGGGTTGGCCCTGGATGTCGCCCGGCAGGATCACGTCGTCATGCGGGATCCATGGCAGGGCGAAGGACCGCATCGAGCGCCCCTCGCGGGTGCCAACGGTGGCGGGGCCGCCGAGTGGGACGGAGGGCAGCAGGTTCAGCACGCCCTCGTATTGCTCGATGATCACCGAGCGCTGGGTGACGCCTTCGAAACGGAAGAGGCCGATCTGGCCGAGGCGGGTGTAGAGGTTGGGCAGGATGTTGATGGCCTGCGTCATCTCGGCCAGCGAGTAACCGCCAGCGTCAAAGGGATTGCGAACGAGGGTCATGGGAAGCTCCGGGGATAAAGGGGAAAGCTGAGAACGCGCTGTCGCGGTGCTGCGTCAGACGCCGTCGCGGGCGATGATGCCGACGGCGGCAAGCTGGGCGATCTTGGCGGTAATCTTGGTGCCGTCATCGACTGTGCCGTCATAGGCGAGGCCTGCGCGCGAGACGATCGAGGGGCCACGCGCGACAACGATGCCAACCGCATCGGCCAGCGTGGCATCGACGGCATAGAGCAGAACGCCGACGGCGACCTGCGATCCGTCGGCGCCGGTCGCGGGCGACAGTGTGTATTTGCCGCTGGCCGTGATCTTCCCCAGCACCGAACCGACTGGGTAGGGCGTGCCGATCAGCAGGGTGATCACCTCGCGGGTGTAATTCGGGTTGACCTCATATTTGAGGACATCGCCCGTGCTGGGCTGTTCCGTCAGGACGGGCATTGTTCAGTCTCCATGTCTTGGGGTGGGGCAGGTGGGAGTGGCGCCGGATCAGCGCTTTGAACCGCCCCGGCCTTCCGGGCGGCCGCGATGATCGGGCTGTCTTTGGCGGCAGCTGCGGCCGGGGTGGTGGCGATGATGCCAGCGGCATCGCTGCGGGCGGCGAGATCGGCCAGAACCCGGGCGCGCAGGGCTTCGGGTTTGAGACCCTTCGTGACGGCATCGGCCGCGTCGATCTGCACGCCGAGCCGGGCGGCCTGTGCACAGACCTGCGCCACCTCGGCTGCCTCGGCGCGAATGGCGTCGGCGGTCATTGTGGTGGGCGCAGCATCACCCACCGCCGCCGGAACCTCTGGAGCAGCAGGGACGGTTGCTGTCGCGGCGGGAGCGGCGGAAATAGGAGCCGGGTTGGGCGTGTCGGTGGGCGTGTCAGTGGGCGTGGTGGTCATCTGTGGACCCTTTCTGCTGGAGGAAGTGGTGCCGCGCGGGGCGGCGGCGAAAGCGTGGAAGGCGGTGACGGGATCGGCAAGATCATCGGCCAGACCTGCAGCGATGGCGTCGGCACCGCGGAACACGGCGGCCTCTGTCGCCAGCGCGGCTGCATGCGTCAGCCGATCCCTGCGACCGGCAGCGACGGTTTCGGCGAAAAGAAAGCGGACGACCTCCAACTCGCGCTGCATCTGGTCGTGCACGGTGTCGGGCAGCGGTTGATAGGGATTGGCGTCGACCTTGTGCGCGCCCGCGTGGATCAGCGTGACGGCGATGCCCTTCTGATCGAGGGCCCCGCTCATATCCGTGTGCAGTGCCACCACGCCGATGCTGCCGACAGCCCCGGTGCGGGGCAGGATGATCCGGTCGGCCTGTGAGGCCAGAACATAGCCAGCAGAGAGCGCGTGTTCGGCGACAAAGGCCTGGACAGGCTTCTGCGCCCGGGCGGCGCGGATGCGGTCCGCCAGATCGAAGGCCCCGGCGACCTCGCCACCGAAGCTGTCGATGTCGAGCGCAATGCCGCGCACGCCGGGATCGCCCAGCGCGGCCTGCAGCTGAGCCGCGATCCCTTCATAGGAAGTCAGCCCCGAAGACTGCCCGATCCAGGCCCCGCGATGCACCAGCGTCCCGGCGATCTCGATGACCGCGATGCCATCCACCAGAGCATAGGGCTGGCTGCCGTTGCGCTGATGACGCTGGGCGAGGTCATTGCCAAACAATGAGGCACGGGCGGGCAGGCTGGCGGCAGCGTGGTCAGCGGCGTCCACCTCCAATCCCCGGAAGGTGATTTCCTGCCCGGTGATGCGCGGTCCCAGCCCCGAGAGGAACGCCAGCGCTTTGGCCGGGTCAACCATCAAGGGCGTGTTGAACGCGCGCTGGGCAATCTGGGCGAGGTGCATCATGCGCCCTCCCTGGGGTCGGGTTTCTCGTCGCCGGTGTCCTGTGCGTCGTCCTCGGCCTCGTCGTCTTTGGCGCTGTCCTGCTCCGCGTCTTTCGCACCACCTTCGCCCGGCCCCTGCGCAGGCGACCCCGGCCGCCGGAAGTCGAGGCCCAGCGCCAACTCGCGTTTGCGTTCAACGGCAATTTCCCGGTCCACCTGTTCGGCGTCATAGCCGCGCTCCGCCAGCGCCTGCGTGCGCGATTTCAGGCCCGCTTCGATCTGCAGGATCTCGGCAGAGGCGTCTTTCATCGGGTCGATCCAGTCCCATTTGGTCGGGAGCCAGGCGCAGGCCTGATATTGGCGGCGCTGGCTGTCGTAGTCGGGCAGGTCCAGCGCGCCGGAGAGAACTGCGGTATCCATCCAGCGGACCCAAACCGCGCGGCAGAGCTGATAGACCAGCACGCCATGCTGCCAGGCCGAG
Source organism: Burkholderiaceae bacterium (assembly GCA_019428955.1). GTDB lineage: Bacteria > Pseudomonadota > Gammaproteobacteria > Burkholderiales > Burkholderiaceae_E > JAGXFR01. The sequence continues at coordinate 7,030 of JAHYJF010000073.1, read as the reverse complement.
ATGCGGCGACGGAATTCGATCAGCGAAATGCGGGTGTTCGAGAAGTTGCCCTTGGCGGTGTCGCCGGTCAGATAACCGTAAGGAATGCCCAGCGCCGCCGCGATCTGCAGCAAAGTGCGGTATTGGAAAGGCTCGTAGGTGCCGCCGGAGTCTGGTGTTGCGGGCGTCGAGACATCCTCGCCGGGGTCAAGCCGCACGACCTGGCCGGGTTCGACCTCCAGATCCTCCTCGGTCGGTTCCAGCGGGGTTTCCGGGGCGGGCGAGGTGATGAACATCGCGAACATCGCCGCGATCTTCTTCCGCTCCAGCTCGGCGTCATCGTAGAGGTCGAGTGTGAACAGCTTGACGATAGCACCGGCAAACCGCGACACGCCGCGCAGTTGGCCCGCCTCGACCGGGTCGAGGACATGGATCACGTCGCCAGCCGGGACGCGGACGGTTTCCCCAGCCAGACCCGGATCAGTCAGATCGCCAGGGTGGCGGCGCAGGAAGTGATAGGCGATGCGGCGACCGATGCCATCGAACTCGATCCCTTGCCGGATCAGCCCCGCGCCGGGCAGGGTCCGGTTCATGTCGATGGGCAGCATCTCGGCTGGCAGCATCTGCAATTGCAAGGGAACGGTCAGACCATCCTCTGTCCGGCGCGGCCGGATGCGCAAGAACACTTCGCCTGACAGGAACACCTCGCGTGCGGCGCGACGCTGAAGCCCGTAGAAATCCGTCAACCCTTCGGCATCCGCATCATCGGTCCAGGCGAGCCAGAGCGCCTGAACGGTTTCCTTGGTGGCCGCGTCCGAGATCAAGCTGGAGGGCTTGATGCCATCGCCGACGACATTGCTTGCGAAGCTTTCCACCGCATTCGCCGCATAGCCATTGTTCCGGACCAGCCAGCGGGCGCGGGCGGTGATCGTGTCGCCCGAGGCCGCGATCAGGGTGTTCACATGGGCACGGCTGGCCCGGAACCCGCGCAAACGGCGATGGGCCTGCGCGGCATCGAAGCCACCAATGATCGACCCCAACGGTTGACGGAAAGCCTCGAATGCCATCGGTCACAGACCCTTCGAGGCCACGGTGCCCCAGCGCCGACGACGCGGGGTGCCGGTCGTGGCCGTGGCGATCCGGGTTTCGAGGTCACTGATCGCGTTCGCGAGTTCCGCGTCTGAGCCATAGTTGATCGATTTGCCGTCATAACTGACCGAGCGGACGCCCGCGTAACGCGCCTCCTGCAGGGCGGCCAGCAGGGCGCGCATCCGTTCCAGATCCATCTCAATCCCTCATGAAGTTCGGTGTGTAAGCCCGGCGTTTGCGCCGTGGCGTGGTCGGTGTTCCGGCCTTGCGCGGGGCAGGCTTGGCCGGTTCAACAGGGGCCGCAATCTGGGTAACCGGGAGAGTTTCTACCCCGGCTTGCGCTTCCAGCCGTCGCCAGGTCGCCTCATCCCAGCGGTCGGCGCCCATGATCCATGCTGCCGCCCGCGCATAGACGCGGGTGTCGAGGGCTTCGTTGCGTTCGCGCATTTTCTGCCATTCGGGGTGGGCATAGCCACGCTTGTTGCGCACCGTGACCAGCTGTTCGGCCACCAGCTGCTTCAGCCATTCGGTGTCGATCCAGTCGGGCATGTGCACGGTGCCGGGGGCGTCGAGCACGCCCAGCGCTCTGTCTTCATCAGAGGGCCGTTCCAACCGCAGGAAGCGGTAGGTTTCTGTCTTGAACGTCGCTGTGGCCACCGACCAGAGTCGCGCGCCCCGGCGCAGACGTTTGCCGCCGATGGTGGCGTCGACGAAGGTCGGACCCGACACCGGCGTCGCGCGGTTGAAGCCTTCGAGGCCCTTGATGGGTGCCACCTGCCCAAACCCTTGTGCGCGCGCCCAAGCATAAACCGCCGGGGCTTCATAACCGGTGTCGATGGCGAGCTTGCCGATCACCATCACCGCGCCATTGGCGCAGGTCCATGTCCGACCGAGCAAAGCCGTCAGCTTGTCCCAGCAGGCTGGATCGTCGGGGCCGCCAGCAATCACGATGTGATCGACCAGCCAGGACTCCAAGCCCCGACCCCAGGCCCAGACGTCGACCTCAATGCGGTCCTTCTGCACATCGACGCCTGCGGTCAGGAACAGCCCGCCCATCGGGATCTGTACCCCGCCATAGGTTTCGCGACGTTCGGCCAGCCGCTGCCATTCCGGGGCGTCGCCCGACTCGACCCATGTTTCGCCCAACAAGGTGTTGCGCGCGGCGCGCAGCATTTCCTCGGAACCCTGTGCTGCCAGCCAGTCCCGCGCGATCTGGGCCCAGCTTTTCCAGCCCAAGGGCGAATAGAGCGCGGAGAGGTGGAAGCCGATGGAATGCGGATCCGTCGACACTGCCGTCGCGCGCCACTCGCCCCGCTCCAGCATCTGCGTCTTGTGATGCTCCGCGATGGGCTTCTCGCATCCCTCGCAGTGATAGGCAGCGGTGTCAGGCCGCCCATTGTCCCAGCGCAGGCGTTCAAACTGCAGCCATTGCATCGCCCCACAATGCGGGCAGGGCACGAAATAGCGGCGCTGATCACTGGCCTCAAACTCCCGTTCAATGCGTGACAATCCCCGGATCGTGGGCGTCGAGACCATGAACACCTTGCGCCGGTGCGAGAAGGTGGTGGTGCGGGCCTCTGCCAGCGTGACCGGATCGCCTTCCTCATCGGCGGAGGCCGGATAGGCGTCGACCTCGTCGAGAAAGATGTAGCGGGCAGGCATCGATCGCAGGCCGGTCGCCGAGTTGGCACCCGTCAGCACCAGAATGCCGCCGGGGAACTCTTTTGAGAGCATCGAATTGCCCGCATCGCGCGACCGGGCCGGATTGACCCGCTCGCGCAGGGCCGGGCTTTCCGCAATCAACGGGTCAAGCCGTCCACGCGACGTGCGCTTGGCCATCTCCACCGTCGGCAGCACCGCCAGCATCGGCCCCGGCGCATGATGGATCACAAAGCCGATCCAATTGTTGCCCGCCTCGGTCGCGCCAACCTGTGCCGCCTTCATGAAACTGACCCGCTGCGCCGGGTGGCGCGGCGACAGCGCGTCCATGATCTCGCGCAGGTAAGGCGCGCGAGCGGTGCGATACCGCCCCGGTTCGGCCGCAGCGCGCGACGACAGCCAGCGATGCGCATCCGCCCATTCCGATACCGTCAGGTCCGGATCGGGCCGCATGCCGTTGCGCCACGCGCGCAACACATCCTCGGCCCCGTCAAAATCGAGGTCGAGTTCTGCGGTCAGATCATCGCCGGTCAGATCATCATTGTCATCATCCAAGCGAGACCCTGAGATCGGCGAGGGCGTCGAGGTGCTGTCTGACATGGGTTTCCAGCACCCTCTGCAGGATCGCGGCCTCGATGATCACCGGCGTGCCTGATGCTTTTTCCACCTCTGCTGCCACTTCGGCCGCCATCAGCGCCGCCACCCTGCTGGGCAAGGTCACCCAGGCATCGCGCTCTTGGCGGGCGAGACGAAACACCAGCGTTTCCGCCCGCGCCCGGTCGACCAGCGTGCCCTTGCGCTTCTGGATCGCCAGCTGGCGTTCCTGCGCCTGATAGACGGTCAGCGCGGTGCGGGCTTTCAGATAGGACGAGCTGTCGGCTGGCCCGGAGAACCCGCTATCGCCACCCGTGCTGCGCCGCTGCTGGTCCGGATCGGTCATCTCGGCTCGGCGCGCATCGGACGCGGCGGCGTTGATCGACCCGTCTTTGTAAACCACCAGCCGCCCGGTCTTGCGGGCCTTCTGGATCGCCCCGCGCGACAGGCCGGAATGGGCGGAATACTCGCGCTCGGACATACCTTTCATGACGCTGTGATTTACCTCAAGATATTGGAATTAAACGGAAATAATCGTCTTATTCAGTTGATTACACTCGCGCGTCGAGCGATTCTGGGTCCAGGAAAACGATGCAACTCAGCCCCGGAGACGACGCCATGACCACCAGAACCGCCCCCGCCGAAGCCCCCAGCGAAGCCCTGCTGCTGGAGATCGCAACCCGGCATTTCCACAGCATCGAGACGCTGGAGACCCGGAACAGCGACCGGCTGGACTTCCACGATGTCGCGGTCTGGGCGATCCGCGCCGCCTTGGTCGAGGCTTATGCCGCTGGCGTCGCCGCCGCGTCCAAGCGCTGAGGGAGGGCAGGAACATGACCATCGCCATCCCCTCCGACACGACCCGCATTTTTATCGACCGCGCCCGCTTTGTGCAGGCCATGACCACCGCCGCCCTGCAGGGCCACCTCAATGACCGGAGCCTGAACGCGGAGGTCTTCGAGATGGCAGGCCGGATCGGGATCGACTGCCTGACCGTTGAGCTGGCCGATGTCGTGCCGGTCCTGCAACAGCACGGGTTGATCTGAACCGCCCGAACATGGAGACCCACATGAGCACCCGCGCGCAGATCGCCATAGAAGTTGGACCTCGGGAATGGGCGCATGTTTACGTCCATTTCGACGGCTATCCCGCCCATATGCTGCCTGCGCTGGCCCCTTGGACGCCCGAAGATATCCTTGCGGCCAAGGAAATCCGGCAGGTTACGGCTGAGGCGCTGGATTGCTTCAACCCGCCCCGCGATCCCCGCATCCTGCCGCGCCCGACGCGGGAGTTTGCCCATCTCTACATGTGGATCGGATGCCAGTGGGTGGCGGTCGAACCGAAGGCCGATGTGCCCGGAGTGTAATCAGAAAGCACTGATATTGCTTGGAATTGCCTACACTAGCCGCCCCACCGGAGCGATGGTGATTACACGAAAACGATGCAACTCACCCCCGGAGACCACGCCATGACCATCCGCCGCCCCACCGACAATGCCAAGGCCCTCGACGCCTTCATGACCACCAAGTTCCAGATCGACGCGATGCTGGAGCGCCTGAAAGCCCTGAGCGACGACCATTTCGAGACCGACCCCGACGAGATAAATTGGGGACACGTCGGCACCCTGAACCACTACGCGAGCCTCCTGCGCCAGATCACCGACAGCGCCTTCAAGGAGGGCGAACATGCCGCTTGATCCCGCCCAGCGTCACCAGATCGAACAGGATGCCATCACCGCCGTATGGGAGGCCGAGCGCCTCGCCGCCTGTGACGCTGCCATCGCCCTGCTGCGCGAGATCGCCGATCTGGACCGCGACGACGATGGCGACGTGATCATCGGCACGGATGCCGACGGCCACAACGACCTGATGTCGCGCATCACCGCCTTCCTTGCCACCAACGACCAATAGGGGAACCCCGCCATGACGAAGCTGACAGAAACCCAGACCATCATCCTGAACGCCGGGGCGCAGCGCCCCGACAACATCGCCCTGCCGCTGCCCAAGGGGCTGGCCGGGGCGGCCGCGAAGATGGCCGTCAACAGGATGGTCGCGCTCGGCTGGCTGCAGGAGGTCGATGCCAACATTCGCCGGGGCGAGCCCCTGTGGCGCGAAACCGCCGATGGCCATGGCACCACGCTGGTGGTGACCGACGCGGGGCTACTGGCCATCGGGATCGAACCGGTGGTGGTCAAGACCGTTGTCGCCATCCGCAAACATGCCGCCAAAACCACCGCTGCCAAGCCGCCGACCCAGCGCACCGGCACCAAGCAGGCCCAGATCATCGCCTTGTTAGAACGCTCCGAGGGCGCAACCATCGCCGAGATTGTCGAGGCGATTGCGTGGCAGGCTCACTCGGCCAGAGGTGTGATCTCGGGAGTGCTGAAGAAGAAGCTTGGCCTCCCCATCGCCACTGAGAAGGTCGAGGGCAGGGGGACAGTGCATCGCATCTTCAGTGAGGCCTCCGGCACGGGGGGAGCGGACCGCGTTTGAGTTGGGCTGCCTGACCTATGTGCACAGGCCTGCCCAAGGGCGAACGTGCCGCCACCACTCCAAAGGGGTAAGAACCCTGATCGGCAATAGCTTCAATTGATCGCGTTTCTTGATGATTGTCCGCCGGTCTCTGGTGCAGAAGACATCGCATTCGAGGCCGATGGCATTGCCAATAAGCTCCCGATCTGCCTTGTCTGGCAAACGGTGTGTGAATGGAGCATCGATCATGCGCCGCCCGACAACTGAGGCATATGCGTTCGCTTCGTCTTCAGGCGAGATCAGTTCTATTGCGAAATCTCGCAGCCGCTCGCGGTGTTCCGGATCAGGCGTCCTGTCGATTTCATCCAGCGTTTTGCGGGATGCCATGACCGCCCAGTTTGCCCGTCTACCAACATAGAAGATGTGCATCAACGCTTCCAGGTCTTCGGCAAGCATCGCGTCTTCAAGGTTCGGCAGCGGCTGCTGTTCGAAGATTTGCTCTGGGTAGTTGACCAGAAGGTTCACCACATTCGTGTCTAGGAAAATCCGTCCGGGGACCGCCTCATACGGGTAAGCCCTGCAGTCCGCACTGTGGTCGGCTTCGTTACGATACAGGATCCAGCGCTGCCTGTTTTCATCCCAGTGCTCGATTCCCAAATGCCCCGCCTTCTCATCTTTCATTTGATAGAAGGGAGAATAGCTGTGGCTTTTTCTTGATCCTAGACCCCAATTGCTCGGCCAAATCACGTTATTCCACAGCAAGGCTTGCCTGTCGCCCTGTGGCCATCTCCCACCGCCGCACGGCCACGTCGCAGTAGACCGAGTCCAGCTCCATCGCATAGCAGCGCCGCTCAGCGCGTTCGGCGGCGACGATCTGGGTGCCTGAGCCGCAGAACGGTTCATAGATCAGGTCGCCCGGATCCGAGAATGCGGTCAGCACCGCCTCGACCAGCGCCACCGGGAACACGGCCGGGTGCGATCCCGCTGCGCCCAAGCCCCCTTTGTGACGCATGATCCGAAACACGCTGTCGGGAATGCGATGGCTTTGGATCGCGTTGCCGGTGCCGGTTTTGGCGTGGACGCTGCCGTCGGCGCCGCGCAGCCCACCGCCTGTCAACGGCAGAGTAAAAGTGAGCCAAAGGGCAGCGCAAAATGTTGCCACTTTTGGGTTGGGGTTGTTGCCGCATAGACGTGCGTCAGCATCCGGGCAGCCGCGCTTGTCATAGAGCTGGCGGTTG